>CAZDNU010000359.1:0-6807 GCA_964506865.1 uncultured Fusobacteriales bacterium
TATTGGATAATCTTCTTTATCAATATTATTATTTAACTTTATACTCATATCTCTTAGCTTAGCTGTTACATCATTTCCTGCAAGATTTACTAATACATCCAAGCAAACAAATCTTGGATCAACTGGATCTGCAATCGTTTCTGTTAAGGTTTCTGATCTCTCTACATCTATTCCCTCTACACTATATTGTATTGTAGTAAAACTTTTTGCTGAAATATCTATTTGAATACTATCTATTTTTACATCTTTAAACTTTTCTGTAACAAGTTCATCTGTTCTATGAACTATAATATCTAACCAATTTGCTATTGTTGGGTTTACTTCATATACTTCTATATCAGGAGTTGAGGTATCAACTGAAAATCCTGCTGCCGGCAACATAACCCTTAACTCTTCCCTATTTCCTTCTGTTGTTAAACTTCCAGATACAGATGTTGATATTGCCATCCCTTTAGATTTAAACCTATTTCCTGTTAAAGCTTCTGAATTTAAAAAATTTATATCATCATTTATTGGTACTGACCTAGCTCTTAGTTTTTCCCATGAACTTGGCACTGCTCCTTTACTATCTTTTTTGCCTACTGCAATAATAGCATTATTACCTATTGAACCCATTAGTCTCTCCTTTCCATTATATTTATTTTTATTTCGAATATGTTTTCTTTTATATCTCCATCACGTGTTTTAGGTTTAGTCCTCATTTCAAATTTTGTTACTAATCCTCCTAAAGACAAATCTTCTTTTAGTTTATTAATTATATTTTCTGACTCTTTTAAAAAATTTCTAGTATCAGGATTTGTATTTTCATCTAGCATTTGATCTATATAGTAAATTGTATATACTGGTTTATCTGTTGCATAAGTACTTATTCTTTCATACCTTACCTCTTGTGTACCAACTTCAATACAGTAAGCAGGATACGTTGCAGGCTTGAAGTATTTCACCCATCCAATAATTCCATCTATTGTCGGAACTACTTCCTTTATTTTCTCTTCTATTTTCTCTGCTATATCTATCATCTTAATCCTCCATATTACAAAAGCCCCAAGTTAGTTTTTTACTAACTTGAGGCTCAGTTGTTCTGATACCTAAGTATTATCGTTTATATATCTTTTGATTTTATTTTTCAACCTTTCACTTAAACCTATATATGGTCTTGCCGGAATTGTAACTTTTTTACCTCTTCCTGCTTTACCACCCATCTGATGTATTCTTGCATATTTTATAGGTTGATTTAAAGTTCCAAATACTACTCCTCGTCTACTTGTATGATAATTTAAACTTTTAAATAAGTCTCCTTTTTTTTGAAGCTTTTTCTCACCTAATTCTATTTTATCTCCACTTGTTTTTTCTCTATATTCTTTAGTAGCATCAGACCATTCTTCCCATTTTTTTCCTGATGGTGATTTTTCTTCTTCAAAGTTTCTTTTTACTTCACTATCAATCATTCCACCTATATCATGTTTTACCACTTCTAAGTTTTCTGTTTTTGATATTTTTTCTCTTAGTTTTTCGGCTAATTCATCAAAGCCTTTTATCTTTAGTTCCATCACTTACTCCAAAATTTATCAGTAAAAATTTCTCTATTTTCACTATATTTTATCCTACTCACATTTACATTTTTCTTTTTTTGATTTTCTCTTATTGTTTTTAAATTATCAATTAAAATCGCCATTTTATTTTCAGAAATACTTTCATAGTTTGGAATTGAATAAGCAGCATACTGAATATATAGTCTACTTAAACTTTTTATAGTTTCTTTTCTTTCTAATTCAACATCTATATATTGTTTTAAATATACTTCTGCTTCCAAAAGCCATTGTTCCCACTTTTCATTCCACTCACTTTGATATACTTTATCTAAAAATGCTTTTTGTCCAGGCGTAAAGCATTCTTGAACAGTTATACTCATCTTATTTTTCCTATGCTATTGTAATTGTATATGTTTCAGTTGTTATTCCATCTTCTGCTGTCACTTCTACCTTATCTGTCTCAGCTACTGCTGTACTATCAATAGTCAAAGCTGTTCCTCCTGTATTCTGTATTTCATAAGCTCCACCATTTGGTTCTATAAGCGCTAAATCCAGTTGTGCTCTTGTTACGCCAGTGGATATTGTTATCTCTGTTCCTGTTATATCAGTTACAAAACTCTCTCCACCTAAAGCAACTGTAAGAGTTGTATCTGTTGAAGGATTTGTTGTACTATCAGGCAGGACTTTTGCACAATATATTGATGCTGCATCTTCTACAGATGGAGTTGAATCCGTCTCTACAAGTAAGTATCTTGCTCCAGATAGTTCCGGTATCCAAGATTTTGAGAAATATTTTTGTATATACTTCTTTTTCTCTACTGCAGCCATGTCATATATTGCTGCAAAATGCATCATAAATGGTGCTGATGTAGAAGTCATTATAAAGTTTTTTGGATCAATATAGTATTTTTCTGTACCATCATTATATGTACCCTCATATACATATATGTCCTTTCCTTCTAGTCTTCCAATATATCTTTGCCCAGATACTTCTAAACCTTGAAGTTTTACTTTTCCTAATTCAATATTTTTATTATCCAATTTCTTTGCTATTTCTTCATCATTTAAAAATTCTTGTGCTGCTTCTACTCCTAATATTATTACATTCGCTAAGTAACCATATTTAGTTAATTTGCTTTCTTTACTTCTAATCCATTCTAATTTTGATTTACTTTTATCCCATGCCCATTCTGTAGCAGATATATCTTCTTTATAACCTGTTGGAGCTTTAAAGTCTAATTGGAAATTAGCTTGCCCTTCAACTTCAATATCTATTTTATGATTTTGAAGTATTTGTGCTAACATCAATTCATGTGTGTTACTTTGAAGTTTCAATAAATCTGATTGCTCCTTTGATATATTTTTTACTATTGCAGACTTCAATTGACTGTTTCCTGATCCTGCGCCTTCAGGAACTATTTGATAAGCCCATTCAGCTGATAAACTTGTATAATTTCGAAATCTTGGAACAGAAATTGGCAATTCTGTAAAATTAGCAGGATTACCTTGAAGTCCATCTGCTGTTTTACTTACACCTTTAGTTACTTTTGTTCTAACTCCTTCTCTATACTTTATAGTTACATTAGAAGATAGATGCTGTATCTGTCTTTCAGATTTATTTAATCCTAGCAAAATCTGTAAAAAATTATATTTTACTTTTGTTTTATCAAGTATTTTATTTAATTGCTCTACTCCAAAATATTTTTCCATTAAAGTGTTCCTCCTTCACCAAGATTTTTTATAAATTCATCTTCATTTTTTTCTCCCTCTAATACCCCACTTGCCATATTTCCTCGTTCACCTAATTCTATTTTTGGGACTGCTTCCACTATACTTTCTACTGCTTCTATTAAGTTTACTGCTTTACTTTTTCCTTCTTCACTTAATAAAATCTTTCCTTCAGTATTTATTTCAGAAAACATTATTTTCTCCGCTGCTTCCACTACCGCTGGAGGTACACCTTCATTTTCCCACTTCTGCTTACATTTTTCTATTGTCAGTTTCTTTTTATCTTCTGACAATTTAATTTTGTCTTGTTCAGCTTGATCAGCTCTTTCTTTTTCTTTTACTCTTTCCTGTTTTACCTCTTCCAGTTCTTTTTCCAGTTCTTCTACTGTCTTTAGCATTTCAATATCCTCCTCTTTCTTTTTTTCATTTTCAACTATTATTTCTATAGTTTTATCCTCTGATAGTTCTATTTTTTTGACATAAGGATTTGCAGGTTTATTTGTAAAGGCTGCTCCAGTTAATGTCTCTGCTCCCTCTCCTGTTTTTTTATCTGTATACAATTCCAGTTCTGCAGATAAATAATCTTGTTTATCTATTTCAGATTTTCCTTCTTCATTTAATTTTACTTGAATCCAAAGTCCTATCTCTTCTTCAAACCATACTTTTTCTATTGCACCCATTTTATCTTCTTCCCAGTGTCCTTTTTTTATCGGAACTTCATATGCAGGTACTCCATCCTTAAATCTTTCTTCAAGATTTTTTAATCTTTTCTCATCAAAAGATAACCAACCATATCGCTCATCATAAAATTCTCCCACAGGTAGTATATTGTATTTAAAATTATCATTTGCTTCAGAGAAAATCATTTTTTCTTTTTTTATTAATATTTGCATTTTCTCCCTCCCTTCTTTGATAGTAAATAAAAAAGCCACCAATTCGGTATTTATTCAATACCAAATCAGCGGCTCGATTTTTTCGATACCTTTCTATTTTTAAATGCCTTCGAGAGCGTTCGACAGCGTTCGAGGGCTATTCTCTGATAACAAGAGTGTATTTATAGCCTCCTACCTAATTGACCTGTCTTAAATCGCTTTATACAAAATAAAATCTTTTTCTGCTTCTAATGTTAAAGTGGCTTTTTCATATCCTGTCTCATATACAAATTCTATCTCATAACTATTATCATCCATTTGTACTATAATAGTCCCTAATTCCCCCTTTTTTAAATTCGCTACATCTCTTATTAACTTCACTACATCTAATTCTTTATACATTTTTTTTCGCCTCCTTAACTATTGCGTTTACAAGTCTTGGTGCATCACTATTTTCATCTATATGCCATACAACTAATACTTTCTTTATTTCTTTATTTTCTCCCATTATCTCTTCTTCTACACTATATTTTATACCATGCTTTGTCTTTTCCTTTTTATATTTATTCGCAGCTGTAATGGCTAAATTTCTTTTAAGCTCTCTCTCAAGAACTCGAAAGTTATTTTTATCAAACCCCAATGCACTTTTAAATACTCTAGCTTTGTGTTTTCCTACTGGATGGTCTTTATTTAAAGTATACTCTGTTAATTTCTTATCTATCCCATAAGCATTTTGATAATTAACTAAAGCATCTTCTTTACCACCATATGCAAAAGGATTACCCCAAGTTATATCTGGTTGTGTTTCTTGTACTGCTTTTTTATACCATTTAGAACTATTTTTTTCTTTATAGATATCTTCCCAATCATATTTATCGACAAATTCCCATATACTTCTACACTTTACATGAAGAGGCGGAGTATTTCTATCTACCAAAGGGTCATCTATTGCAAGGACAAGTCCATGCCTTGTTTGACAAGTATCAGTAACATTACTATCCATAATAGCATGAAACCGTAAAGCTCTTATTATTCCACTATTGCGATAGTTTTCTCTTGCTGTTTCTAGTCTTGCATAATTAAACTCTTTTGTTGTTTCTGTTCTTGCTATAGCATTTATTCTCCTGTCTGACCAATCTGAAAACTCTTTCTTTATTTCTCGTTCAAGACTTTTACCTGTAAAGCCTTCTGCATTCTTCTTTTTAAAAATAGCTTTGAGTTTCTCTTTTTTATCTTTTTCAAGTTTACTACCTACTTTTAATGCATACTGATCCCAAAATTCTGTTGCTCTATCTAGTATATTCTTTGATTCTTTTGCTGCGACTGCTATATCTCCTATTGGTAAATCTACCCATATCCCTGATATACCTAATTCTGAAAATATTTTTTTCTTTCGTTTCTTTTCCAATTCTTTTATCTCTTGTTTTGCCGAGTATATTCCAAAAGCTGCTGCAGTATACATAAGCTCCTTAATATATTTTACCATGTTATTTGGATTTTTAGAAGCTTTCTTTAAAAAATTATTTTCAATAATATCTAATTTTCTGCTCACTTCAGACAAACTAATCTTCATCTTTCTTTTCCTTTTTCAAATACTGTTCAACTAACTCTTTTAATTCTGTATTTTCAATATTTACTTTTTCTATTTTAGTTTCAGGAAGGTTAAATTTTTCTCTTATTGTATTATAATCATCTATTGTTATTATCCCTATCTCTATTAATATTTGTATTATCATAGCCAGTTTATGTTGTTTTTCTATGTCTTCCTCTTGAGGGACTGAAAAATATCCCCAATTATCCTGATCTCCAAAGTTATATAAAATTAATTTTCTTATCCAATCTTCAAGTAATACTTCTCTTACTTCTTCTGCAATCCAAGATGTTGCTGATTCAAACATATTTTCATTGACCTCAGAATTAGCCACTGTTCCAGATTTATCTCCATTAACATAATTACCTCCTAAATAATACATTCTGTAGATTAGTCTGTCTATATACTCCATTGCTTGCTGTATCTCTTTTGATCCACCGTTATCTAATTTCAATGCTTTAATTTCACTATCCATTGCTGTTGATATTGATTTTTTAAAGTAAATATTTTCTAATGCTTCTTGCATATCATCTACATTGTCTGATTTTCCATGCAGTAGTGGGGTTGTATATCCTTCAATATACTTCGCCCAAAATTGCAGAAAGAATCTTTTAATTTCTTGAAATTTTTTTATTTTATTTCCTTTGCCTCTGCTTCTTATATATATGAGCATCTTTTCTCTTGGTATATCAACCATGTCTTGGGTAAAAACCCCTAAGCTTCTATCATATTTACACTCAGATGAATCAAAGGCAAGGAGTTTCTTGGTACACACTTTTCCTCTCTTTATTTGCCACACTATTTCTGCTCCTGCAAATTGATGCACAAATGCATTTTCCACTAAGTCTTTTATTACAAATTTTAATGAACTTTGCATGCTTTCTATATTTTCTCTTATAAGTTGTTGAATTTTTTCTTCTTTATGATAATATTCTCCCACTTTACTTGCTACTTTCATAGCAAATATTTCAGAAGCTGACTCGGCAGTTTCATCTAGCTCGAAAAATAGACCATTCAACTCTTTTGTCCACATTGAATATTCAGATCCATATTGTTTATCTTTTATTACTTTTTTCTCTTTTTC
>CAZDNU010000360.1:0-2573 GCA_964506865.1 uncultured Fusobacteriales bacterium
AACGAAATGATATAGTGGATGGAGGCAATCATGAAAGGAAAATTGATAGTAATAGAGTCCGGGACTGATTCTAGTGGCAAGGCAACTCAGACAAAGAAACTATATGAGAGATTGAAAAAAGAAGCATATATTATAAAAAAAGTAGAGTATCCTAATTATGAAAGCGATTCATCAGCATTGATAAAAATGTATCTAAAAGGCGAATTTGGAGAGGATCCTTCAGAAGTAAATCCATATGCAGCATCATCTTTTTATGCTGTGGATAGATATGCATCATATAAAAAAGTCTGGAAAAATTTTCATAGTGATGGTGGTATTATATTGGCGGATAGATACACAACATCCAACATGATACACCAAGCTTCAAAGATAAACGATGCAAAGGAAAAAGAAGATTATTTGAAATGGCTTTTAGATTTTGAATTTGAAAGGATACAATTACCAAGACCAGATTTGGTAATATTTTTAAATATGCCACCAGAAGTCAGTATGCGTTTGATGGCAAATAGAAAAAATAAATTTACAGGTGAACAGGCAAAAGATATACATGAAAAAAACAAAGAATATTTAGAAAGAACATATGAAAATGCATATGCACTAGCAAAAAATTATAACTGGAAGATTATAGATTGCACAGAACAAAACAGATTAAAGACAATAGATGAGATAAATAATGAAATATACATTGCAGTGAAAGAACTTTTAGATTAAAATATAGGATAAATAGGGAGGCAAAAGAATGGAATATAGAAATTACGGAGCTGAACAAACACAAAATTACAGTGTGGGAAAAGCGTCGGAGAAAGCAAATGCTTTTATGATAACGGTATATGGATGGATGTTTTTAGCTCTTCTAGTGACTGGGTTATCAGCGTTTTTCACTTTAAGTGACCCTGCATTATATAAAATAGCAGTAAGAAACTATATGTTGTTAATATTTTTAGAACTGGGAGTAGTATTTGGTTTTTCGTTATTGCTAAATAAAATAACTCCAGCAGTAGCAGCATTGTTATTTTTTGTGTATGCAATATTAAACGGTATAGTTTTAGGAGTAATAGTAAGTTTGTATACAGGAGCATCGGTATCTTTGGCATTTATAATAACTGCCGGCATGTTTGGAGCCATGACTTTGTATGGGTATACAACAAAAAAAAGTTTGGATGGAATAGGTTCATATGCTATATTAGGACTTTTTGGTATAATATTGGCCTCGGTAGTAAACTGGTTTGTAAAGAGCCCAACAATGTATTGGATTATAAGTTATGCAGGGGTAATCATATTTACAATACTTACAGCGTATGATACTCAAAAAAATAAAGCGAATAGGAATGACAGCGGACCGAAATGATCCTTTTTCTAAAAAGTATGCAATAAGTGGAGCGTTGACGCTATATCTTGATTTTATAAACTTATTTATATTTTTGCTTAGAATAATGGGGAGAAGAAGATAATTAATTTAGGTGATAGGCGCCAAAAGTGAAAGGTGCCTGTCACCTTTTGTCTTGTTAAAAAATTACTTTACAATGAAATTAAAATATGATAAAATGAGTAGAACTAAAAAAATTGAATGGAGGTCGATATAAAATGGTAACAATAATTGATGCAGTATATGCTAGAGAAATATTAGATTCTAGAGGAAATCCTACAGTAGAAGTGGACGTATTTTTATCAGGAGGGGCAATAGGTAGAGCAGGCGTACCTTCTGGAGCATCTACAGGAGCTTATGAAGCTGTAGAATTAAGAGATGGAGATAAATCAAGATATGGTGGGAAAGGTGTGCTAAAAGCAGTAGAAAATGTAAATGAAGTAATAGCACCTGAATTAATAGGTATGGATGCTTTGGATCAAGTAGCTATTGATAAATTGATGATAAATTTAGATGGTACAGAAAATAAAGCTAAATTAGGAGCAAATGCAATACTTGGTGTATCTTTGGCAGTAGCTAAAGCAGCAGCAAACGCATTGGGGATGCCTTTATACAAATATATAGGTGGTACAAATGCAAAAGAATTACCAGTTCCTATGATGAACATCTTAAATGGAGGAGCACATGCTGACTCTGCTGTAGATATTCAAGAATTTATGGTAATGCCTGTTGGATTTACTACATATAAAGAAGGAGTAAGAGCAGGAGCTGAAATATTCCACGCACTTGGAAAATTAATAAAAGCAAAAGGAGATTCTACAGCAGTAGGAAACGAAGGTGGATATGCTCCAAGATCATTGAATGGTGCAGAAGACGCATTGGATCTAATAATGGAAGCTATAGAAAAAGCTGGATACAAAGCTGGAGAGCAAATTAAATTAGCTCTTGATGTAGCTGCTACAGAATTAATACAAGAAGATGGAACTTACAACTTCGAAAGAGAAGGAATAGTAAGAACTTCTGACGAAATAGTAGATTACTATGCTAAATTAGTAGAAAAATATCCAATAGTTTCTATAGAAGACGGTCTAGGAGAAGATGACTGGGCTACTTGGAACAAATTAGTAGAAAAAATAGGAGATAAAGTACAAATAGTTGGAGATGACTTATTTGTTACTAATACAGAAAGATTATCTAAAGGAATCGT
>CAZDNU010000361.1:0-5171 GCA_964506865.1 uncultured Fusobacteriales bacterium
AAATATGAAAAGACAACTAAAGATGCTTGGGTTTTCGTATGATTGGGATAGAGAGATAGCGACTTGTAAAGAGGATTACTACAAATGGAATCAATGGATATTTAAAAAATTATATGAAAAAGATCTTATTTATAGAAAAAAAGCAAACGTAAATTGGTGTGAAAACTGTAATACGGTACTTGCAAACGAACAAGTTGAAGATGGGAAATGTTGGAGATGTAGTGAAGAAGTCATCGAAAAAGATTTAGAACAGTGGTTTTTTAGGATAACAGAATATGCGGATGAGTTATTAGAAGGACATAAAGAACTTCGTGAAGGCTGGCCCTCTAAAGTACTTACAATGCAGAAAAACTGGATAGGAAAAAGCTTTGGTACAGAGGTAAACTTCAAATTAGAAGAAGATAATAGTGATTTGCCTATATTTACAACGAGAGTAGACACTATATTTGGAGTAACCTATATGGTAATTGCTCCAGAACATCCATTAGTTGAAAATATATTAAAAGCAAATCCTAGTATAAAAAATGAAGTAGATGCAATGAAAAAGGAAGATAAAATATCTAGAACAGCAGAAAATAGCGAAAAAGCAGGAGTTTTTACTGGGAAATATGTAATAAATCCTCTAAATGGAGAGAAAATACCGTTGTGGATAGCAAACTATGTCTTGATGGACTATGGTACAGGAGCAGTAATGGCAGTGCCTACTCATGATGAGAGAGATTTTGCATTTGCAAAAAAATACAAATTGCCTATGAAAGTAGTTATAAGCCCTAAAGATGATATCTTGAAAATAGAAGAGATGGAAAATGCATATACAGACACGGGAATATTGGTCAACTCTAGTCAATTTGATGGGCTAAAGAATAAAGAGGGGAATACAAAGATAAGTAAATATATAGAAGAGCAGGGAATGGGTAAACGAACAGTAAATTATCGTTTAAAAGACTGGCTTGTGTCAAGACAGCGATATTGGGGTACTCCTATTCCGGCTTTGTATTGTGAGAAATGCGGAGTAGTAATGGAATTAGATGAAAACTTACCGGTCGTACTTCCTGATGATGTAGAGTTCAGTGGCTCTGGAAACCCTTTGGAAACATCGTTGAAATTTAAAAATTCAATCTGTCCAAAATGTGGTGGAAAAGCTTCAAGAGAAACAGATACAATGGACACATTTGTAGATTCGTCATGGTACTATTTGAGATATATTGATCCGAAAAATATTGAAGCTCCAATAGCGAAAGAGCTTGCAGATCTATGGACTCCAGTGGACCAATATATAGGTGGAGTAGAGCATGCGGTAATGCATTTATTGTATTCGAGATTTTTCCATAAATTACTAAGAGATATGGGCTTGGTGAGCTCAAATGAGCCTTTCAAACGACTATTAACGCAAGGAATGGTGTTAGGGCCTTCATATTATTCTAAAAAAAATAAGGCATACTATCCTGCTTCGGAAGTAGAAGACAACAAGCATATAGATACAGGAGAAGAATTAGTCGTAAAAGTAGAAAAAATGTCAAAATCTAAAAATAATGGTATTGACCCGGAACATATAATAAAAGAATATGGAGCAGATACAGCTAGGTTGTTTACATTGTTTGCAGCACCACCAGAAAAAGAATTGGAATGGAATGAAAATGGATTGATGGGTTCTTACAGATTCTTAAACAGAGTATGGCGAATTTGTATGGAAACAAGTAAATATTTTGAAGAAGGCGAAGTAAATCTAGATAAAATATCTAAACAGGATAAAAGTTTATTGATAAAATTACATGCAACTATAAAAAAAGTGACAGAAAGTATAGAAAACAACTTTCATTTTAATACATCGATAGCGGCCATAATGGAATTGATAAATGATATGTATGACTACAAAACTAATGTTTTGGAAACAGAAGAATATTCTACAGAAACAAAAAAACTATGGAAAGGCACAATCAAGCAACTTGTATTATTGCTTGGACCATTTACTCCACATATTGCAGATGAACTTTGGAAAGAGCTTGACTATGAAGGGTATGTATTTAACAAAGAGTGGCCTGAATATGTAGAAGAACTTACAAAATCGGATGAAATAAATATAGCAGTACAGGTAAACGGTAAATTAAGAGAGACAATGAAAGTATCTGCTAAAATATCAAAAGAAGAGATGGAAAAACAAGCACAAGAATTACCAAAAGTACTAAAATATACAGAAGGCAAAACAATAGTAAAGATAATAGCTGTACCGAAAAAAATAGTAAATATAGTTGTAAAATAAAAAACAAAATTCCTCTTTTTTAGAGGATTTTTATTTAGTATAATATAATAAAGGTGACAGGCACCAATGTTTCAAAAAGTGGACAAACTTGTGGAAAATGCGTGGAAAAACTATGATTTTATGTGCAAAAATAAGACTGTCACACTAAAAAAGGAGGAGTGTAAAATGAAATTAAATATAAAAATAGTAAGTATAGTGACCGTGCTTGTGATTTTGATTTGTGGAATGTTGACATATGTATCCTACAAGCTTGCATCGGATACTATAGCAAAAGAATTGAATATGAGCATGTCAAAAATTGCAGAAGAATCAAGTAAAAGGGTAGAATTGGTAATAGAAAGCAATCTTGGTGTATTAACTGAGCTGGCTAAAAGAGAGCGTACGCAATCTTTGGATTGGAAAATTCAGCAAGAATCCTTGAAAGATGATGTAAAAAGACTTGGGTATCTTGATATGGCAATAGTAAATAAGGAAGGTATAGCTAAGTATATATTGGGAAATAATGAGGCAAATTTAGGAGATAGAGACTATGTGAGGAAGGCATTTGCAGGTGAAGAAAATGTATCAAATGTCTTGGTGAGCAGGGTCACAGGCGATGTAGTAGTGATGTATGCAGTACCAATAAGAGTAGAAAATCAAGTAGAAGCGGTATTGATAGCTAGGGCAGAGGGTACATATTTTAATACGATTACAGATGAATTGGTAATTGGAGAAGGTGGACATGCATTTATAGTAGGAGAGGATAGCACTTTGTATGCTCATCCAAGTAGAGAGCTGGTAATAGATCAAATAAATCTTTTTGCTGAGATGCAAAAAGATAATGATACATATGTGAATGTAGGAAAAGCATTGCAAAAAAGTGGACTTAGAAAAAAGACTGTAATAGAATATGAATTTCATGGAACTGAAAGAGTAATGGGAATGGCGCCGATAAACAAAACTAATTGGACATTGTTGGTGGGTAGTCATAAGGAATACGTGATGAAAGGTATCTATGAATTAAGAAAAATTTCAATATATATGTCAATTTTATTTTCTATTATTGGCGGAGTACTAGCTATGTTTTTGGCGGGCTCAATAGTAAAACCGATAAAAAATATAAGTGAAAAATTGAAAACAAGTGCATCGCAAATAAAATCAGCTTCAACAGAGTTATCGTATTCTAGTCAGGAGATGGCTGATACTAGCTCTAATCAGGCTTCTAGCATAGAAGAAACTTCGAGTACTTTAGATGAGACTTCGGCAATGGTTCAGCAAAATACAAATAATACACAAAATGCAAAAGAACTATCACATAAAACTAAATCGGCTGTTGTAAAAGGAAATAAAGAAATGGTAGAGATGACAGTAGCTATGAACGAAATAAAAGATTCAAGTGATCAAATATCAAAAATAATAAAAGTAATTGAAAATATAGCCTTTCAGACAAACATACTAGCTCTAAATGCAGCCGTAGAAGCTGCAAGGGCTGGAGATGCAGGAATGGGGTTTGCTGTAGTGGCTGAAGAAGTAAGAGATTTGGCGCAAAAAAGTTCGGAAGCAGCAAAAGATACAGCCAAGATGATAAAAGAAAGTATGGGTAAAACTGACAAAGGGGTTAATTTATCCGAAAAAGTACTAGCTTCGTTAGAAGAGATAAACCTAGATACTAGTAAGCTAGATACACTTATGGAAGAGATAGAAACTGCAAGCAAAGAACAAAGTCAGGGCATAATACAGATAAGTGAAGCAATGAATCAGATGGGTAGAGGAGTACAAGAGGCAGCTGCAAATTCGGAAGAGACAGCAGCTTCTGCAGAAGAATTGAATGCTCAATCAGAAAGTATGGATGAGATAGTAAGAGAATTGCTAAACTTAATAGAGGGTGAAAAATAAAAGAAACGCAGGATAGGGGTTTCGGTAAAAAGATGTAAAAAAAGAGGTGGCATAATGGTAGAAAAAGGACATGAATTAAGGAAGTTTTTGGCACCAGAGATCGTATTTGGGGTAGGAGCTAGAAAACTTGCAGGACAATATGCGTATAATCAGGGAATGAAGAAGGCGTTGTTAGTAAGTGACCATGGCATAGCTAAAGAAGCTTGGTTAAATGAAGTAAAGCAAAGTTTGGAAGAAAAAAATATAGAGTGTGTAGTTTTTTCTGATGTAAGCCCTAATCCGAGAGCTGAAGAAGTAATGAAGGCAGTAGAGCTATATAAAAGTCAAAATTGCAATGGTATAGTATCTGTAGGGGGTGGAAGCCCCATGGATCTAGCTAAAGGCGTAGGGATAGTAGTGGCAAATGGAGGTCATATACTATACTATGAGGGCGTAGATAAAGTCGCATATCCTATACCGCCTTTGATTTTTATACCCAGTACAGCAGGGACTTCAGCAGATGTGTCCCAATTTGCTATTATCACTAACAAGTCAGAATTATTGAAAATAGCTATAATAAGCAAAAAAATAGTTCCGGATTTAGCACTAATTGATCCGGAAATTACTGTGACTATGAGCAATTATCTAACAGCATGTACAGGAATGGATGCAATGACTCATGCAGTAGAAGCATATGTGTCAAATGCAAGCTCTATGTTGACGGATATTCATGCGCTAAAAGCTATAAATGTTATAAAAAAGTATCTACCATTAACTGTCATAGAACCAATGAATTTAAAATACAGAGAAAAGATGAGTTTTGCTAGTATGGAAGCAGGCTTGGCTTTTTCAAATGCAATACTAGGTGCGGTGCATGCTATGGCACATAGTTTGGGAGGATTGAAAGATTTGGCACATGGAGAATGTAATTCTATATTATTAGAACATGTAGTAGCTTACAATTATGACTCAGCATCGGAAAAATATGATAAAATAGCAGAAGAATTGGGTCTGAACTTAGCTGGTCTGACTATGACAGAAAGAAAAAAAGCACTAA
>CAZDNU010000362.1:0-2244 GCA_964506865.1 uncultured Fusobacteriales bacterium
AGCATCTGTACTTGGAAAAGACATAAAAGTAATACGTAAAAAATAGATATTACTCTTAGTATAGCATTTAAATTTGAGATATGGAGATGTAAATATGGGAAAAAAATTAAAAATAGCCATAGGAATAATAATAACAAGCTTTATATTGATTTGTATTCCGTACTTTGTTTTGTATATAACTTTTCCAGATAGATTGTTTGAATCAGATTACAGTAAGGTTATATTGGATGAAAATAATGAAATACTTCGAGTTTTTACAAATTCTAAAGAGCAGTGGCATTTCCCAATGCGAGATGAAAAGAAAATACCGGAAAAGTTAATTGAAGCAGTTGTGTTATTTGAAGATAAGGAATTTTTTGATCATAATGGAATCAGTCTCAAAGCAATAATAAGAGCAGCATATTTGAATGTAAAATATAGAAAAAAAGTAAGCGGAGCCAGTACACTTACAATGCAGCTTTCGAGGTTGATGAAACCCAAAAAAAGGACATATGTAAATAAAATCATAGAGATGTATACTGCCTTGCTTATAGAAAATAAGTATTCGAAAAAAGAAATACTAAACATGTATTTTACTCATGCACCCTACGGTGGCAATATAGTGGGTTATAGAACGGCATCTTTAAAGTACTTCGATAAAATGCCCGAACATCTAACTTGGGCAGAGGCAGCATTATTAGCTGTCCTGCCAAATTCTCCAGGATTGATCCATCCCAGAAGAAATACAAATCAATTAAAGAAAAAACGGAATGATTTGCTAAAAAATCTACTGGGAAATGGGAAAATAGATGAAAATATTTATAAAATGGGATTAAAAGAGCCATTACCTAAAAAAGTATATACTTTTGATTTTTTAGCTCCGCATTTATCCCGTAAAATTGCACATGAAAGGGATGGATTTATAAACCAAACTACTATTTCGAAAAAGATGCAAAAAAATCTAGAAGTGCTTAGTAAAACTTATATGAAAAAATTAAAAAGAATAGGAATAAATAATTGTGCAGTATTAGTAGTAGATACAAATACATCAGAGATAAAATCGTATATAGGGTCAAATGATTTTTTTGATTTTAAAAATCACGGGCAAGTAGATGGAGTAACTGCAAAGCGATCACCGGGTTCAACACTAAAACCTTTTTTGTATGCTCTTGCAATTGATAAAGGATTAATACATCCGCGTTCATTATTAAAAGATGTTCCAAGTTATTTTGGAGTTTTTTCCCCACAAAATGCAGATAGAAAATTTCGAGGTATGGTAAGTGTAAAAGAAGCTTTAGTTAAGTCGCTTAATGTACCGGCAGTAAATTTGTTGCAAGAGTATGGAGTAGGTAACTTTTATAATTTTTTAGAAGAAAGTGAAGTAAGGTTAGAGTCGAATAATCCTAAAAAGTATGGATATTCTATGATATTGGGGAGTTTGGACTTGAGTTTATATGAGATTACCAAGTTATACACAATGCTGGGAAATGAGGGAAATATAAAAGAAATGAAATATATGAAGGAAAGCAATAAGAAAAAGAAGAAAGCTCTTTTGAGTACTGGCAGTACGTATATGGTTTTGGATATGCTAAAAGACTTAAAACGTCCAGGAATAGAATACTATTGGAAAGAGTTTGGAAGGCAAAAATATCTTGCATGGAAAACCGGAACAAGTTTTGGCCGCCGAGATGCGTGGGCAATGGGGGTAAGTCCAAAGTATACAATAGGTGTATGGGTAGGTAACTTCAATGGGAAAGGTGCGTATAATTTAAGTGGGATTGAGAGTGCTGGGACACTTTTGTTTCAAATTTATAATAATTTGGATGTCCAAGGGGAAAGTTTTTTTGACTATCCAAATAATGAGATGCGAAAAATAGATATAGACAGTGAAACAGGGTTTGCACTTCCTTATGCTGAGATGAAAAATAAGATAAAAGTAGATTTTCCAAAAGATGCAAAAATGTTGAAAAAATCTCCTTATTACAAAACTATATTTCATGATAAAGAGGGGGAATATGAAGTATGTTCCAGGTGTTGGGATGCAAAAACTAAAGTAAAAAAGATCACCCTTGTATATCCACCTGCATTGGCTTCATTTTATGAAGAAAAGGGTATATATAAATATTCAGCATTAAAACATAATCCAAAATGTGATGCAGCTAAGGAAAATGATAACTTGAAAATAGTCTATCCAAAAGATAAAACTGTATTAGTAGTACCAAGAGGTAATGATGGTAAATATAAAAAAATAAATATTAAAACTAC
>CAZDNU010000363.1:0-4688 GCA_964506865.1 uncultured Fusobacteriales bacterium
AAACGGCCGCATTTGGATTGCCTATGATCGAAAAGTTGGAAACGAAAAAATCAAAAGAAGTACAAGCCATAGTGCTAACACCTACAAGGGAACTTGCAATACAGGTAGCAGAAGAGATTAACTCTTTAAAAGGTAAGAAAAAACTTACTATAGTGCCTATTTATGGTGGACAATCAATGGACCAACAGTTACGAAAATTGAAACAAGGAGTAGATATAGTAGTTGGGACGCCAGGTAGGGTTATCGATCATATAAATAGGAAAACGCTTAAATTGCAAAATATATCTTACTTCATATTGGATGAAGCAGATGAGATGTTGAATATGGGATTTGTAGAGGATATAGAGCAAATACTAAAAAGTACAAATGACGACAAAAAAATGCTATTTTTCTCGGCTACTATGCCAAATGAAATAATGAAAATAGCTAAAAAGTATATGAAAAATTCTGAAGTATTTAGAGTTGAGAAAACGCAACTTACTACCAATCTTACAGAGCAAATATACTTTGAGGTATCACGTGAAGATAAATTTGAAGCATTATGCAGGATTATTGACATAGAGTCAAATTTTTATGGGATAATATTTTGCCGTACAAAGGTAAATGTAGATGAAGTAGCAAGTAAATTAGGGGATAGAGGATATCTTGCTGAAGCGCTTCATGGTGATGTATCACAGTATCAACGAGAAAGAATATTAAAAAGATTTAAAAAGAAAAACATAAATATGCTTGTAGCTACAGATGTAGCAGCACGAGGTATAGATGTATCTGATCTTACACATGTAATAAACTATTCATTGCCACAGGATCCAGAATCATATGTGCATAGAATAGGGAGAACCGGAAGAGCTGGAAGAGAAGGGACTGCTATTACATTTGTGACACCGTCAGAATATAGAAAACTTTTATTTATCAAAAAAGTCGCAAAGACTGAGATAAAAAAGCAAAATATACCTGGAGTAGAAGATATTATAAATAAGAAAAAAGCGTTAGTAGTAGAGGAAGTATCTGAGATAGTAAAAGAGGAAATTGAGGATCAATTTTGGGAATTAGCGGATGAATTGATAGAGGAAAGAGATGCCAGAGAAGTATTGGCAGCCCTTATCAAGCATTCGTTTGGAGAAGAGTTTGATACAAAAAGCTATAATAGAATAAGAGAAGTCAGTGTAGATAAAACTGGGAAATCTAGATTATTTGTGGCTATGGGGCGTTTAGATGACATGACTCCTAAAAAACTTGTAGACTTTATCAAAAAAGAAGCAGGAGTAGATCCGAAAAAGATCAGAGGAGTAAAGATATTTGATAAATTCTCATTTATAACAGCGCCATTTGAAGAAGCAGAAATAATAGTTGAAACTTTTAAGAAGAACAAAAGAGGCAAAAGGCCACTTATTGAAAAAGCAAAAGATAAAAAATAAGAGGTAAATTATAATGAGAAAAAGAATACTTTTAATAGTTTTAGTATTAACCATAGCGGGTTTAGTCCCGCTTGGTTATTTTTATTATTACATAAATGTAAAAAAAATAGGATATTTAAATGAAAAAATAGAAGTTGTCCCAGGGACAGGTTTAAATAAATTGCTAGAGGAGTTAAAGATAAAAAATAAAAAACTTGCTAAAATTTATTTGAAACTATCAAAACAAGATTCAAAAATAAAAGCCGGATATTATGAAATGCATGGTGAATATACGTTAAAAGATATATTCGCAATCATGGTAAAAGGTAAATATAAAGTAATAAAAATAACAATTCCTGAAGGTTATACTCTTGACCAAATTATTGAAGTTTTGGAGGAAAAAGGCCTGGTAGAACGGGAATATTTTTTAAAAATATTAAATAAAAAAGAGGATTTTTATTTTAAACGAGTAAATAAAACTTATGAAGGTTATTTCTATCCTGATACTTATTATTTTCACAAAAATGAGGATATAGAAAAGATAATCGATAAGTTTTTAAATAGATTTTTGAAAAAATATCCACCAAATAAGTATCCTGATAAGGATGAGTTTTATAAAAAGCTTATAATTGCATCTATTATAGAAAAAGAAGCTTTTTATCAAGATGAAAAAGCAAAGATAGCATCAGTATTTTATAATCGTTTGCAAAAAAATATGAGAATGGAATCATGTGCTACAGTGGAATACATATATGATTACAAGAAAGCAAGATTGACGTATGATGATTTGAAGGTAGAATCTGAATATAATACATATCAAAATTATGGTTTACCACCTACACCAATATCAAATCCAGGAGAAGCATCTATTAAAGCAGCTTTTTATCCTGAAAATACAAATTATCTATACTTTGTAGCTGATAACGATCGACGGCATATATTTTCAAAAACATATAAAGAACACTTGAGAAATATATCTAAAATTAGAAAATAATCAAGAAGGAGAACGTTATGTTTTATAAAGAGATGTCAGAAGAGGAATTTAGACTTTTTAGAGATTTTATATATGACAAAAGTGGTATAAATTATACTATAAATAAAAAGATAATATTGCAAAATAGAATTAGAAGAAGACTCCGAGAGCTAAAACTAGACAGCTACAGAGAATACTATGATTTGATAAAAAATAAAACTATGGAGCATGAAGAGATAGTTAAGTTTTTTAACGAAGTGACTACGAACGAGACTTCTTTTTTTCGACACGAAAAGCAATTTATAGCTCTAAAGGATATGATAATACCTGAATTACTTGACAATAAAAGAATAAGACGTGCTAGAAAAATAAATGTATGGAGTGCAGCAGCATCTATGGGTAAGGAAGCTTACACTATAGCAATGGTACTATCAACCATACCAGAACTAAAAGGATTTAAGATAAATATATTGGCTACAGATCTAAATAGTAAGGTTTTGGCTATGGCGCAGCGTGGTGAATACGACAAAAAAGATTTTCGAAATGTTCCAAAGGAATATGCCGGATTGTATAGAGAAAATTTGGCACGAGGGACTGTGGAGATATCAGATGAACTCAAGAAAAATATAAGTTTTAAACGATTTAACCTTATGGATAAATTTCGTACAGTAGAATCTATGGACATTATATTTTGTCGAAATGTGTTTATTTATTTCAACAAAACAACACAAAAAGAAATAGTGGATAAATTTTATGAAAATCTAAATCCAGATGGATTTTTCATACTGGGACATTCAGAAACTTTAAATGGAGTAAGCGAGAAATTTCAATACAGAAAAATGAATAATGAAAATTTAATGATATATCAAAAATAATATTAGTAGTTTGAGAAGCGGCTAAAGGGCCGCTTTTCTTCACTTGGAAAAGGAGAAATACGAATATGAAAAAACTACACTTTATTGCATTGAATTCAAAGTATGTTCATACTAATATAGCATTGAGATATATAAAAGCATATGTAGAAAAATACGCAGTAAGTAAAAATAAAATATTGTTATCTGAATTTACAATTAATAATACGCTGGATCAGATATTAGAAAAGCTATATATGACGCAGGCGGATTATATAGTTTTTTCTGTATATATTTGGAATGTAGAGATAGTATTGAAATTAATAAAGGAATTGAAAAAAGTAGGGAAAAAATCCAAAATAGTATTTGGTGGTCCAGAAGTATCTTATAATTCAGAAGAATTAATGAAAAAATATCCTGAAATCGACTATATTATATCTGGTGAAGGGGAGAAAATATTTTTAAATTTTGTCGATGAAGACAATATAGAATCAGTAAAAGGAATTTACTATCGCAAAGACGAGCAAGTAAAAGCTAATCCCTGCGAAGATCCTATAGAGAATCTAGATACAATACCATTTCCATATAGTAGAGAGGATTTTGGAAAAAGTAGAATAGTGTACTACGAATCTTCGCGAGGATGTCCTTTTTCTTGCTCTTACTGCATGTCATCTATTGATAAACGAGTTCGATATTTTTCTATGGAAAGAACTAAACAAGATCTTAAATACTTTGTAGATAATGGAATAAAACTGGTGAAATTTGTGGACCGTACATATAATTTAGATAAAAAAAGATATTTAGAAATATGGGAATACTTACAAGATATATATACGGGAAAAACTAGATTTCATTTTGAGATAAGTGGCGATCTTTTTGATGATGACGTATTGGATTTTTTAGAAACAGTACCAAATGATTACTTCCAATTTGAAATAGGTGTACAAACTGCAAATGAGTTGACACTAGAAAGTATAAACAGAAAAAGCAATTTATCAAAACTAGCAAAAAATATCAAAAGAATAAATGATAATATTCATCTTCATTTGGATCTGATAGTAGGCTTACCCTATGAAGATTACAAAAGTTTTCAAAGATCTTTTGATTTTGTGTACAGCCTAAAACCAGAAATGCTTCAAATGGGATTTTTGAAAATACTGCATGGGACGCAGATAGAACAAGAATTAGAAAAATATGAATATAAATTTAGAGATTATACTCCATATGAAGTATTGGAAAATAAATTTATAAAATTTAGCGAGGTATTAAAATTAAAAAATATAGAAAAGATTCTTGATTTTTATTATAATTCAGGGAAATTTGAAAAATCAATAAACTACATTACTGAAAAAAAATATGAGGGAAATTACTTTGAATTTTATGAAGAGTTTACTGAGTACTGGCAAGAAAAAGAATATATAGATGTGGGACAAAAATTAATCTCACAGTATAAATATTTATATGATT
>CAZDNU010000364.1:0-2042 GCA_964506865.1 uncultured Fusobacteriales bacterium
GCTTGAAATTTGTCGTCAAATTTATACGACGGACATGGTTCATGATGTATCTCTTTGAGTACATATTTCTCATTATTTTCACCAACTGCCAAATACGAATATCCAGACTTACCTTTTCCGATTAATCTTTGTACCGTTATCTTATAATTTTCAATGACTACAGTTTTCCCTTCCATTTATTTCACGCTCCTTACTTTTTATTATATGGATTGCTCTTTTTTGGGGACAAAATTTTATTTGAATCAAAGACATATACTGTTATACAGCCTAATAAATATGCAATCAAGTCATACTTGTCAAAATTTGTACCTAAAACTATATTTGCAAATATATTATTTTCTAATCCTAAGTAGTATATAAATTTGAAGTACTGTAATATTTCTACTAAATATGAAAATGCAAAGACAAATATCAGCGTGTATTTTTCGTTGAAATTAAATACACTTTGTATGAAAGTATACATAAAAATCACAATAAAGTAATCTCCTAAAAATCCTCGAACAAAACTATGATTTCGAAATTTAAAGAATATTATAATTTCTACTAAAAATATTAATATACTTATTGCTCCATAGTGTCGTTTTTTCACAGTCTTCTCCCATGCATAAGTTTTTATTTATACACTGTATAATACGTTTAACTTGTTCATTTGCTAAGATTAGCTTCTGGACTATTTTATTTAAAGGGTTTAAAGTTCCGTATTTAGATATTTTTCTATTTTAAAATCTACCTTTTTTATTCTTTAATTTGCTCTATTGCTTTATCCAATTCTTTTACCAAGCTTACTATATCTTCCAGTATTCCTTCTTGATTTGGATTTTTTAATATTTTTTCAATTGTTTCCATAGAATTTTTGGGTATTATATCCAATTTTGCTACTACAATTCTTTTTAGTTTTTTCTCACCTGGATGCAGTGTTTTATTCACTGCAAATAAAATATCAAAGTAACTTGCCAAAAATTCTGCTATTCTATGATTGATACTTATATAGTCATTTCTCTTCAATGCTTTCTTTATCTGATTATGATATGATGATATATTGTCCAAAAGTATAGGATAGTTCTTTGCGATTATATTTTTTTGTAACTCATCAGAATATTCTACATCATATTTTTCCTGTAATTCTTTGGCTCTGCCTGACTTGTCATACAGTATTTCCGAATTCATATAATTATCCCAAAAACATGTAGTGTAACCCACATTGGCTTCATGTCTTATTACTACTCGATCTAGTTGTTCTTCTAGCCAATCAAATCCTCGATACATAATATCTACACCGACTTTTGTTTCATCTATTATCCATTCATCACCATTTTCCCAAAAATTATTATTTATTTCCATCTTTGTAGCAAATTTTGAAGCTATCTCTTTACGTTTATCAAGTGCGACCGCTTTATTTTGATAAATATATATGTCAAAATCTGACATACTGTCAGTAAATCCTGATGTTTTTGACCCTGCCAAAAGGACTGCATCCACTTCGTCTAATTTTTTAAATTCATTTACAATTGCTTCTAAATACTTATCCATAATTAATCATCTCCCACTATTTTTTTGTAAACGTTTACATTGATTTTATTTTAAAAGTGTGTTATATTTTCAACACACTTTCTCTCACAACCAGTTCCTGTTCCATCACTATTTTTTTTATCTTTATCTTATCGCCATTTATCATATCAAATATTAACTTGACAGCTTCTTGACCTATTTCGCTTTGATCTTGTCTTATAGTAGTCAATCTCGGATTGTAGTATGACGATATTGGCAAGTCATCTATTCCCATTACCGAAATATCTTCAGGGATTTTATATCCATTGTCTTTCAAGCAATTTATTGCCCCTATTGCCATCAGATCATTTCCCCCTAATACAGCGGTAGGAGAATTTTCAGAATTATCCAAAATTCGCTGCATTGCTTTGTATCCGGAATCCAGAGAATAAAATCCCATTTCGATATAAGTTTTTTTTATCTCTATTGAATTTTCTTTTAGTGTCTCTTTATATGCCTCCAGCCTTTTATAGCCCTCTCTGTCATATTTTGGA
>CAZDNU010000365.1:0-1915 GCA_964506865.1 uncultured Fusobacteriales bacterium
TAATGAATTAATAAATGTAGAAATAAAAGAAGGATTTGAAAATGAAGAAAAAAATTGATATTTTTATAGGGTTAACAATTTTATTTCAAACTGTATCAATTATGGTAGGAAAATATGCATCGTTGCGCTTAGGCGAATTTAATATTTATAATATTGCAACCAACTATCTTTATTATACATCGATATTATTTCTTTTTTTTCAAGCGCTTACCTGGCAGATAGTATTAAAAAGAAATGAGCTATCTCATGCGTATATTTTTATGAGCTTGGTATACATATTCATACTAGTTTTTAGTAGAGTTTTATTTAAAGAGAAGATATATACAAGTAATATAGCAGGAGCATTAATAATTGTATTTGGAGTTATTGTTTGTATAAAAGGAGCTGGAAAGAATGATTTTTAGCTTTGTATTGGGAATTTTAGCAGCTTGCTTTACAGGGATATCGCAGGTATTATTAAAATTAGGAGCAAAACGAGGCAATAGACTGACTATATTTTTTAATTTTTTTACAATATTAGGGTATGCCTTGTTTTTTATTGTTACATTGATGAATTTATATGTTTATAAGATATTGGATATAAAGTATGCGGTTATATTTATGCCTTTGGCTTTTATGTTTGTGATGATATTTTCCGTTTTGTTTTTAAAAGAAAAGCTATCCAAACAAAAGCTTATAGGAATTGGAATTATTTTATTTGGAATTTGTGTGTTTAATTTAAAAATATGATAGGGGATAGTTATGATAAGTTTTAATAAAACATTAAAAATAGAAAAAGGCTATGACTATATAAAGCAGGCAATGGAAAACAGAAAACTAGCTGGAGATGGTGAATTTACAAAGAGATGCAATAAATGGCTGGAAGATAGTTTTGCTACAAAGAAAGCCTTGCTTACTACATCATGTACCCATGCTATAGAGATGGTAGCAATATTATTAGATATTAAACCTGGAGATGAGATTATAGCACCGTCTTATACATTTGTGTCCTCTGTCAATCCTTTTATATTGCGAGGTGGGAATATAAAATTTGTAGATATAGACCCTACAACTATGAATATAGATGTCAGCAAGATAGAGCAGGCAATAACTAAGCGGACAAAGGCAATAGTTGTGGTGCATTATGGTGGAGTAGCTTGTGATATGGATAAGATAAGAGAAATTGCGAAAAAACATAACTTATACATAGTAGAAGATGCTGCACAAGGAGTAATGGCAAAGTATAAGGAGAAATTCTTAGGAACAATAGGAGACCTAGCTACATACAGCTTTCATGAAACGAAAAATTATACTATGGGTGAAGGTGGAGCGTTATTAATCAATAATCCTAAGTTTATAGATAGAGCAGAGATTATAAGAGAAAAAGGAACAAATAGAAGTAGATTTTTTCGAGGTGAGATAGATAAGTATACCTGGGTAGATATTGGAAGCTCTTACTTGCCATCAGAAATGAATGCGGCGTACTTATATGCACAATTAGAAATAGCAGAGGAAATAAACAATAAAAGATTAGAAATTTGGAATAGATACTATGAAAACTTAAAAGAACTTGAAAAATCAGGGAAAATAGAATTAGCGGTAATACCTGACTATGCAAAACATAATGGACACCTTTTTTATATCAAATTAAAAGATATAAGTGAAAGAACTAAACTTATAAAATATCTAAAAGAGAATAAAATTCACTCTGTTTTCCATTATGTACCACTTCACTCTTCTCCAGCAGGCAAAAAATATGGAAAATTTGTAGGAGAAGATAGATATACTACTAGAGAAAGCGAAAGGTTATTAAGATTGCCATTCTACTATGATCTTACTCTAGATGAAGTAGACTATATAACAGATAAAATAAAATCTTACTTTAAATAACGTAAATAAAAATAAATCACCAAAATACCGTAGGGGCGCACCTATG
>CAZDNU010000366.1:0-9182 GCA_964506865.1 uncultured Fusobacteriales bacterium
CCTGGAGTCCACATGCTTTTTTTTGTAAAAAACCCGAGATCACTTTTCGGGTTTTGCCCGATTTTTTTAAGGGGTTATTATATCTATAGTTGCCCTTGCTCCACCACTCCCGTGCGTTGGCAATAGAAAGGAGCTTCCTTTTTCCTTGTAATAATAGAGATATTTTGGTAACATTAAATTGTAATTAACCGATTATACAAAGAAACTATAATACACAATTTAATGTTACTAATTTGTTATGACAAAGTCAAATAAGAGTAATCTAGGTGAAAAAGTAAGAAAACTTCGCTTGAAGCAAGGATTATCTCAAGGAAAGTTAGCTCGCCTTGCTGATGTTTCTAATAATACTATTGTTAATATAGAAGCAGGCAAACAAAACAATCCCACCATTGAAACGCTGACAAAAATTACTCGTGCACTTGGCGCGAGAATTGATGACTTAATTAGATAAAACTATGAAAAATATTTTAAATATTATTAAAGATTCAAACTATAGTTTTTCTCTTTTTGATCAAAAATTTATTGACACACTTGAATCAAAAATAACAATTAAAGATGGAAAGCATTATGTTATTTGTGCAATCCGAGATAAAGAGATTATTCTAAAACCGGAAGAAGTGATTCGCCAGCTTTACGCGATGAAGTTGCTCGAAGAATACGGTTATCCCAAAAAAAGAATTAAATTTGAACATGCAATTCATTTTGGTCGAGAAGTAAAGTCTGCCGACATTGTTATTTTTGATAAAGATCGTCCAACAGTTGAATATATAATAGTTGAAATCAAAAAACCCAAACTCCAAGACGGGAAAAATCAATTGCGTTCTTATACTAACGCCACCGGTGCGCCAATTGCTGTTTGGACCAATGGTGGGCAAATTTCTCACTACCACCGTAAAGATCCGAATTACTTTGAGGATATTACAGATATTCCCAAGGCAGACCAAACACTCGGAGATATATTAAAAGAAAGATTCACCCTCAAAGATTTGATTATTAAAGATAAAATTCCGAACGAGGGAAAATCACTTAAAACTATTATTCAGGAAATGGAAGATGAGGTTTTGGCAAATGCTGGCGTGGATGTGTTTGAGGAAGTATTTAAGTTGATTTTTACTAAACTCTATGATGAATTAGAAAGTCGGGATGACAAAAAGTGGATTGAAAGATTTTTGAACAAAGAACTTTCCGAGGAAGGCAGAGGGGATTACGACAAGATAAAAGAATATCTGGAAAATTTTGATGACTCTGATTTTCGTATTTTGGAGTTTAGGAATACGGGGCAATCCGAGTCTGAGTTGAAAACCAAAATTCAAAAACTTTTTGACAAAGCTAAAGCAAAATGGCCGGGAGTTTTCGATGAATCTTCCAAAATTCAGCTTTCACCTTCGCATTTGTCAGTCAGTGTTTCTGGATTTCAGGACATTAAACTTTTTAATTCCAACTTGCAAATAATTGATGAAGCTTTTGAGTATTTAGTCAACAAGTCTTCAAAGGGCGAAAAAGGTCAATATTTCACACCTCGTCACGTGATTGATATGTGCGTTAAAATGCTTAATCCTAAGCCCGGCGAATATATGATAGATCCGGCCGCTGGTTCATGTGGTTTTCCTGTTCACACGATTTTTCATATTACCGGACATTTATTTGAAAACGCGGAGGTACCGAAACAAGAAAAAGAAAATGTACTAAAAATATTTGGCATTGATTTTGATGAAAAGGTGGTTCGTGTAGCTCGCACCTTAAACCTCATTGCTGGAGACGGCAATACTAATGTTTTGCATTTAAATAATTTGGATTATGATCGTTGGGATGAGACCATTAAAAATCGTAACTGGTTAGATGCTTACGGAGCAGGGTTGAATCGTCTAGAAAAACTACAAGAAGATCCTAATTCTTACAAAGAATTTAATTTTGATATTTTAATGGCCAATCCGCCTTTTGCTGGTGATATCAAAGAGTCTCGTATTATTCACAAATATGATCTTGGTTATAATGACAAAAACAAGCCAAAATCAAAAGTAGGCAGAGATATTTTGTTCATTGAAAGAAATCTTAATTTCTTAAAACCGGGAGGAAGAATGGCGATTGTTTTGCCACAAGGCAGGTTTAATAATACTTCTGATAAAAGAATCCGTGAATATATAGCCGAAAAAGCCAGAATTTTGGCAGTGGTAGGCTTACATGTAAACACTTTTAAACCTCATACTGGCACTAAAACTAGCGTTCTCTTTGTGCAAAAATGGGATGATAAGCTCTGTCCGAAACAAGAAGATTATCCGATTTTCTTTGCGGTATCGGAAAAATCCGGTAAGGATAATTCTGGCGAATATGTATTTGTCAAAAATGGTAATGGGCAGAATAAATTAGATAAAAACGGTCATTTGATTATTGACCATGATCTACATAACCACGGTGGAGAATTGCCCGACGGCGTGGCAGAGAAGTTTATAGAGTGGGCAAAATCTGAGAATCTATCTTTTTGGAAATAAATTTAATTTTAATTTTAAAATATGACTAATATTCAAAATTTTATAGATGACTTAAAAAGGAAAGCAGAAAAGCGCTATAACGATTTTAAAATTGATGAAATCGACACGATTTCAAAAATTAAAGAAGATGCTTATTTAGAAAAACCAACTTGGGTTGGTGGTGATAATAAGTTTGTTTGTCTTTTTGTTGATTTAGATAAATCTTCAAAAATTTCTTTCAAGAAGCATGCTTTAACAATGGCAAAAATCTATGATTATTTTACTCAAACACTGGTAGACGTTTTTAATCACAATTCTTTCTGCGCTGACTATGTTGATGTAAAGGGCGACGGGGCATTTGCTATCTATGAAGGCGAACATGCTTCATACAAAGCTTTCTATGCGGCAATCACTTTCAGAAAAATATTTGAAGAAAAAATAAAAACAAGATTTCAAGACGATAAAGGTGAAAACCTAAGTTGTAAGATTGGAATTCATAAGGATAAAATATTAGTCAAAAAAGTTGGCAAAAGGGGCGACTATAACGAAGTGTGGGCAGGGAGGCTTGTTAATAATGCCGCAAAACTATCCAAAGAATATGAAAAAGCACCTGAAAAATTCAATAGTGCTCTGTCTCCGATAATAATATCTGAGGAAGTTTATAAAGATTTTGAAGTGCATCCGGAATTTGGACTGCATAACTGTCACGATGGCGACGTTGACATCTTGAGTCAAGAGAAACCTGTCTTTACGGAAGTTACTGATTTTTCAGATGACACACTTGGTGACAAATTCTATTTTACGCAAGTTGGTTGGTGTGTGCACTGTGCTGATAATTACATAGATCAACTCAATTAAATTATGAAAAATATTAACATCACATTTTTACAAGCAGAGTTAAATCGTGTCAGTGAATGGATAAAATTTGCTGATAAAAAATCAGCGTTTTTGACTGCTTATTATTCTGTGATCCTGGGATTCTTAATTTCTCAGAAAGAACAGATTGTAGAGGAACTTGTAAATTATCAAAAATATGCGACTTTCTTCTTTGTAGTTATGCTTATTTGTGCAGCCATTTCTTTTTTAGTTGGTCTATTTTTCCTTTTAAAATCTGTACTTCCAAGATTGAAAAATTCTCTTACAAATAAATCCTTGTTTTACTTTGGGAGTATTGCGAATATGAAATTCGTTGATTATTCAAAAGAAATTGAAAATCTAACTGAAGATGAAATGAAAAAACAAATTGTCGAGCAAATTTACACAAATTCAAAGATTGCTGATCAAAAAATGAAAAATGTTAAAAAAAGCACCATCTGGTTGGTCGTGGCTATTATTTTTGTCACTATTTTGAATATTTTTTAACTATGCAATACTCAATCGTAAATTATAAAACGGTAAAAGAAAATTTAAGCTTCAGAATTGATGCTGATTTTTTCCGTCCAGATTATCTTGAAGTTTTAAATGTGATCCAACACGGAAAATATGAAATTTTAAAAAATAAAGACCGTAAAGTTTTTAGTGGTCCTTTTGGATCCTTTTTAAAAAGTGAGAGCTATCAAGAAACCGGTCATCCTTTTATAAGAATCTCTGACATTAAAGATGTCTATATTGAAAAAGAGGGAATGGTATTTCTTGATAATAATGAGTTTAAAAGGGTTGAAAAATATCAGTTGAATATCAACGATATAGTTTTTTCTAAAATTGGAACTGTTGGAAGATTGAGTTTGATTACGAAAGAATTGGGAAAAGTCGCCATAAGTGAAAATAACATAGGTATTAAATTTTCAAAAAACATTGATATAAAGAATCGTTTTTATATTTTTGCTTTTCTTCTTTCGAAATATGGGCAAAAACAAATTTTTAGATTAAGTAGTGGTAATGTTCAGCCAAAATTAAACGTTTCGGATATAGAAAATTTAAATATTCCTGTGGTTTCAAATGATTTTACTGAAAAAATTTATCAGTTGGTTTTGTCTTCGCAATCAAAATATCAATCCTCCAGATCCCTCTACGCCCAAGCCGAACAACTCCTCCTCGCCGAACTCGGCCTCACTGATTGGAAGCCAAAGCATGAACTCGCTTTTGTCAAAAACTTTTCTGCCACGCAAGAAGCCGAGCGTTTTGACGCAGAGTATTTTCAACCAAAATATGAGGAAATCATTGAAGCGGTGAAAAAATACAAAGGCGGGTTTGAAGAGCTGGGAAAAGTAGCACAAACAAAAAGAGGATCTTTAATTTCAGATAAATTTTACAATCAAGAAAGTGGCACTCCATATATCAGAGGGGCAGACTTTTCAAGTGGTTTTTTGGACAAAAACAAATTGGTTTATATTGATAAATCTTTTGAATCCGGAAAAGAAACAAGAGTAAAAACAGGAGATATTGTTTTCGCTTTGATTGGAACAGTAGGCTCCAGTGCTTTTATAGACAAAGAACTGAATAATGCTTTTATTTCGAATAATTTAGGGAAAATAACGACCAAAAATTATAATCCGGTAGTTTTGCAAGTGTTGTTGCATTCAATCATAGGCAAAATGTATTTTGAAAAAGAGCAAGCTCAAACAGCTCAACCTAAAATATCCGATAAAGACATACACAAGTTTATTTTGCCAAAATTGAGAGATGAAATTGAAAGCGAAATTGAAGAAAAATATTTTGAATCACAAAGATCAAAAAAATTATCAAAATCCCTCCTTGAAATCGCCAAACGAGGCGTGGAGATGGCAATAGAAAAAGACGAACAACAAGCAGAAGAATGGATAAATAGTGAAGTTAAAAAATTAGAAGTGGATATATGAAAACAGAAGAATTGCAAAATTTAATTGCAAAACATTCACTTTTTCCGCAAAGGTTTCTATTGACTGAAGATGGAAATTTTATTTATTCAGAGTCAGATAAAAAATTAAAGAAAGTTAGTTTAGTTTATAGACATTTTAACATTTTAAAATCCAGTAAACATTTTCACAACCGTGGAAAATTACTTGAAGATATTATGGTTATTGAATATCTTCTTTCGCAGATTGTTTTTTTAAAATTATCTGCTGACGAGATTGTTTTTTTCGATTATAAAAAAGTGGTGAAATGGAATAAATTTTTGGATAAATTTACTTTTGATCAAAAAACAAAACTTATTGATTCGTGGGGTCTAATAGAAAAAAAAGACAAAAAGAAAATAGATAATTTGAGAAGATTTCGGAACGATCTCGCACATTCATTCTCGGGAAAATACCTTGAATATCTCGGAGAACCAATTAAAGATAATTTTGAAATTTTTGAGAAAGATTTTTATGCCTCCTTAGATGCGTTAGTTAAGATTAATAATAAGCTTTGGACAGACAAAAATATTAAAAATAAGACAATAGAGTGGATTAAGAAGAATTACGAAAAATTATAATATGACCACATTTAAATCAATCGCATATCAAATTTTGAAAGAAGCGGGCAAACCGCTTCATATTAAAGAAATTACCAATCAGGCGCTTGAGTGTGACTTGGTGACAGAAGGAAAAACACCGGAAGCAACAATTAATGCTTTGCCTTTGTTTAATAAAAAACGAAAAACGATTTTGAAAAATCGTTTAGTGAGCAGTTGTTAAATTAAATTTATGACTGATAACATAAAAATAACATCTGGAAAAGGATTTAAATTCATTACGAATTTTTTAATTCACGAAACTAGAGAGCAAAAAATAATTCTTGATTTTAAATATATTCCCAATAAAGATGTTTTACACCATATTACTTTAGAAATAATCAAATATTCTAAAAAGCCGTCGCAAAATTGGGATCAAGCAGATATTAATAAAATTATTCTTTCATCAGATAAGCCTCATTATAGTCTGATTAAATTAATAAACGCTATAAAGACTCAAAAAGATTTATATAAAAGAACTAATTCAGAAGTAGTAATTTTAGATCCTGACGAAGCAGATTTATTTAAACAAATAGGAGCTGATAATTTAAATTTTATAACAAAAATTTTACAATCTTTTCAATCAAAAGAAGCTCGGGAGTTGTTATTAAAGATTAATGAAAAAGAACTCAATAATTTATTTATTTCGATTAAACACGCAAAAAATAAACAGGCACTTTCTCAACTTGAGCAGTTAATGAAAGACACTGTAAATGAGGAAAAATTTCAAAGTTGGATAAAAACTAATACATGGGTTTTTGGTACAGAATATATAAAGAAATTTGATACACGTAAAATCGGTATTCATTCTCAAGCGGATTTTATTGTAGAAAGTCTCGATGGTTTTACTGATCTAATAGAATTAAAAAAATCTGATTTTAAACTATTTGAAAAAGACTCAAGCCGAAATTGTTATTTTCCATCAAAGAACTTGTCTCAAGTTATAGGTCAAGCAATCCACTATATTAAAGTCATGGAAGATCACAGAGCAATTTTAAAGGAGGATGACGATTTGGAAGTATTAAAACCAAGAGTTAAAGTTGTTATCGGAAGATCTTTTAATTTAGAACATGATGAGAAAAAAGCTTTAAGATTATTAAACGCTACATTACACGGAATTGAGATTATCACGTATGATGAGATTTTATCTAGAGCGAAAAAAATAATCTCAATCTACGAAGAAATATAAACAGGCGGCGCGCCAGTTTTCAACTGGCACGAAATTCGGCGAGGGCGGAAAAGCGAGGGCGGGCAAAAATTCCTTCCCTCAGATCCCCTTCCTTTTTGCCCGCCCGAGCTTTAAAAATTTTTTAAAATTCAGAGTTCGGATTTTCTTTGAAAAAAGTTTGGATTTCGTTCAGAATACGGAGCCAAGTAAAATTCATTCGCTATGCTCACTCATCACGTGGCAGGCCACAAACCACGCATGTGGATTCCTGGAGTCCACATGCTTTTTTTGTAAAAAACCCGAGATTATTTCTCGGGTTTTTATTTTGTCTTTTTTGTTATATAATATGATTAATGGAGGGTAATATACTTTTAGAACACTAAACAAAGGAGGAGTTTGCAATGAGTATTGTAAAAACAGGAGGAAACAGGTTGGATACAGACACGCAGATATTTTTTTATGAAAATGATTTTTATGTGTTTTCTAATTTTTCTGCCTTTGCAATTGAGTGGAAAGGTGATCTGTATATGACTTCGGAACATGTCTATCACTCAGAAAAATTTGATGATGAAAACCTGAAAAAGCAGATACGGGACACCCGGTCAGCTCACGATTCGCTTAAATTGGCCCATGCGAACAAGGAAAAATACAGAAGCGATTGGGACAAAGTTAAACTAAGCGTAATGAAAGAGATTTTACGCGCAAAAGTGGAACAACATCCATACGTTAAAAAGAAACTTCTAGATTCTGGCAGCAAAGAACTCATAGAAGATTCATGGCGTGATTCTTTCTGGGGATGGGGGCCCAACAAGGACGGAAAAAATCACTTAGGAAAACTTTGGATGGAAGTTCGAGATGAGCTTCGTCGTTAGTGCACTTTTCTGAAGGGCGTCTGCAAAAACGGACGCTCTTTTCATTTCTTCTTCTATTTTTTTTCAATCAATAGCTCTAAACTTGTCCAGCAAGGGGAGCATATAAGAACAAAGCTTTAAAAGGGCTTTGTTTTTTATTTTTAGCTAAATTTAAAGTTCTAAAATATGGTAAAATTTTTTACCCAAAGAGGGATTTAAGCTATTTGCTTTAAACTAGCAACAAAGGTAAAATATAAAAGTAAATAAAAATAATTTATGTCTAAAAAAATACTTTTTATTTTTCTATCAGCATTTCTTATTTTCAGCTTGTTTTTGGTTTTTTATTCACCAGTTATTTTCCAAGAGGGTAATCCGTGGTCACAAGTAAAAGGGATAGTTAAGTTGAATTTTACCAATAAAGACTTGGTAAAAATATCTGGTGAAGATAACAAGTACATGACTAAAAGCAATAATGGTTTTGCTGTCATTAAGTCCTATATGGAAGAGAAAGGATATAGTTTTGTTGAACAGATGGGGTCGGGTTATTTTTTTCAGTCTGTAACAGGAGAAGGTGCTATTGCTACACACAAGTATTATAGTCGTTTTTATTCTCTTTGGGATGTAGTTGAAAATAGTGGAACAACCAATGAACCAGTTAATTTTACAGCAAGGGAAAAAGCAATAGAACAGTATCTACTAAATAAAGAATATTTCAGTTGGAAAAATAGAGATGATAGCCATACTTTTTGTGTTATTGAAAACCTGAAACCTGATCAAGAATTATTTCCATTATATATTTGGTCATATTGTGGGGAATATGTAATTGAGAACAACAATCTAGTTACCGTGAGTGGTTCATCTGTTTCGGCTAAAATAGATTATCCGAATGAGTTATCATATTATGATTTAAGTAAATTTTCTTATGAAGCACCAAGAGACGGAGCTGATTATTCAAAAGATATTAAAAGAATATTTCCTAGCGATGTTCAAGAGAAAATATTTGATCATGATGTGGATGAATTAATAGCAAAGGCAGAAAATTATGCTTTTACCAATATTTATAATTGGAATTTGATAAAACAGGCTATTTCAGAATGTAAAATAGAATCAGTTATGCAAACTCACGCTTTGGAAGTTACAGCTACATTCCAAAATGGAGAAGAAATCACTGCTAGAGAACCTAAAATAGATGATGTTTTTGATGTCATAAATCAACATAAAAATAAATGCGGGGAGATCATTATGATGACTGAATAGATTAAAAATAAATTATTATAAAGTTA
>CAZDNU010000367.1:0-4384 GCA_964506865.1 uncultured Fusobacteriales bacterium
AATTTGAAAAATGTAGATGTAAAAATACCTTTGGGGATATTTACAGTGGTAACTGGTGTATCAGGATCTGGCAAAAGTAGTCTTATTAATCAAACATTGTATCCTATATTATTCAATAAATTAAATAAAGGTAAATTATATCCGCTGGAATATAAAGATATTTTGAATATCGAAAAACTCGAAAAGATAATAGATATCGATCAATCACCTATAGGAAGGACTCCAAGATCAAATCCTGCAACATATACCAAGCTTTTTGATGACATACGAGGCTTGTTTTCGCAAACGAAAGATGCAAAACTACGTGGATATGAGAAAGGCAGATTTAGTTTCAATGTAAAGGGTGGGCGTTGTGAAGCTTGTGCTGGAGCCGGGATAATAAAAATAGAGATGAATTTTCTTCCAGATGTATATGTGGAATGCGAAGTATGCAAAGGCAAACGTTATAATAGGGAAACTTTGGAAGTGTACTATAAAGGAAAAAATATATCTGATGTACTTGAGATGAGTGTAGAAGAAGCGTATGATTTTTTTCAAGCAATACCATCGTTGGAAAGGAAACTGAAAGTATTGAAAGAGGTAGGATTGGACTACATAAAACTAGGTCAATCAGCTACAACACTATCAGGTGGTGAAGCGCAACGGATAAAGCTTGCTACGGAATTATCAAAAATGTCTCGCGGGAAGACTATATATATACTTGATGAACCTACAACAGGATTACATTTTGAAGATATTAGAAAGTTGTTGTTGGTACTAAATAAATTAGTAGAAAAAGGTAATACTGTAGTAGTAATCGAACATAATTTGGATGTAATCAAAACAGCAGACCATATTATTGATATAGGACCGGAGGGCGGCGAAAAAGGTGGGAAAATAATTGCAGAAGGAACACCTGAAAATATAGCAAAATCAAAAGTATCTCATACAGGGAAGTTTTTGAAAGCTTACTTTAAGTAAAAAAGTGCTTGATATTATGAGAAAAAAGTAGTATATTATATACTGGAAACAAAAAAGAGGTGTTGTTTATGAAAGAAATGTATTTTATTGTAGGTACTGGTACGGAAATCGGAAAAACTTACTCAACGTTAAAATTATTAAAACAGCAGAAAAATCTAAATAGAAAGATAACAGCTTTAAAACCTGTAGAGACAGGGCGAGAACTGTTTGGTAAAAACTTAGAAGGCTCAGATACATGGCAGTATTCGAAATTTCTAAATGAAAGTTTAGAAAATATAAATCTATATTTTCTAAAAAAAGCATGTTCACCGCACTTGGCAGCAGAACTTGAGAAAAAAAAAATTGAAAAGGAAAAAATAATAAAATTTATCAAGCAAAGAGCAAAAGAATATGATATAATATATGTAGAGGGTGCTGGTGGACTTATAGTACCTTTTGCAGCTGATTATACTTTTCTTGACTTGGTCTTGTATTTTAAGGCGCAAGCTGAAGTAATAATTGTGGCAGACAACAAGTTGGGAGCTATAAATGAGCTGATGCTTACAATCGAAGTACTAAGACAAAAGTCTATAAGGATAAAGGGTATAATATACAATGTAAAAGAAGAGGGCAGAGATAATATGATACTACAAGACAATGAAAAAACAGTATTTAGATTATCGGGAGTAAAAAAACTGGAAATATAAAGAAAAGGTGAAAAGATGGAGATTTATTACATTTTGATATATTCTCTTGTAGCATTAATAATCTATTTATTTATGTTGATGATTTTAAAGGATTTTTTGCAAAATATGCAATTAAGAAAATATAATCGAAAAAAAAGAAAATATAAAAATATTTTTTTGGAGTATGGGGCAAAAGTACAAGAAAAGTTTGGTATTGATATAGAGACAAATAATGATATTTCCGATGTAAAACAACATTTAAATAAAGACGGTATTGATGAAGCAGTAATAGATGCTGCAATTGAGATTATTCAAGAGTTTTCAGGAAAACAAAAAAAAGAGATTATTCGACTAGCAGAAAAGTTAGAAATAGTAGACTATATATATGAAGAATATATGGTTTCGAAAAATCAATATGAAAAGAAATACTATATATATTTACTAGGGCAATTAAAAAGCAAAAAATATATCAAATCTATATTTAATGACATTAACTCGACTGAAGACACTGAGAAGACAATAGTTGGGTTCCTAAGTGCTTTAAGTATCGTAGAAGAAAACATATATGATATATATAATGACGATGTGAAAGATTACATAAATATTATATTTCTAATAATTAATAGACTAGAAAAAAATAATAAAATTGGGCTTAGACGTGTGATGAGCTATTTTTTAAGTACAAGCCATTGTTTTTTTGCATATATGTCAAAAAATGAAGAAATATTTTCGCTTTTTTACAAGAGATTTAAAGTCGAAGTAAGTAACCTTTATTCAAGAGGTATACTAATATACATATTAGCTTTGAACCATGAAAATAGAGTGAATGATCTTATATGTTCTGATATAAAAAAGTACTATAAAAAATCACAAAATAAAAAAGCAAGCGAAGAAGAAGAAGAGTATTTGATTCGATTAATAAAAGCACTAGGTGAATTGCAATATCCAGGTACAGACACGGAGTTGCAAAAATTGTTAAAATCAAAAAACTGGGTACACAGATCACTGGCAGTGACATATATGAGGGAGTATGACGAAAAGATACCGACTATATATAATATGCTGTTTGATAAAAATTGGTGGGTTCGGTATAATGCAGCTCAATCACTGATTCATAACTATGAATTTGGAGCTGAATATTTATTAAAAGCATTGTCTGAAAAGGACAAATATGCTCGTGAAATATCATCTTTTTTTCTTGGTGAAAGCATATTTCTAGAAAAATATATGCAAAATGATATTGAAAATAAAAAGCAATATGAAGAAAACATAATCAATTCTATCAATAGCGGTAAAAATATAAGTATTTTAAATAACATACTTTTGTCTGAAACAATTAAAAGCGGGACAAAGAAATATATTATCACTAGAATAGAAAAAGATATATTGGAAAAATACTATGAAAACTATATAAAAAAAATTGATTTGAGTCTTTTAGAAGTAATAGGACATAGGCTTAATAAGAGGAAAGGATAAATATGTTACAAAATTTTACTTATGGTGTGAGTTTGTATTTTTTGCTTCAAAATTTAGTGTATTTTGTTTTATTTTTGATATCATATTTTGGAATAAAAAATTACAAAAAAGACTTAAAACTAAATAATTTTATGACAGTTTATAATTCAAAATTGACTTCACCAATGTCTTTTTTGATTTCTGTAAATAATGAAGAGAAAAGTATATCGAAAAATATTAAAGATTTTTTGGAAAAGTTTAATTACCCTGAATATGAATTGATTATAATCAATGATGGCTCTACAGACAATACATTGGTGGAACTGGTAAATGAATTTGAGTGCGAGGCATATAATTATCCTTATAAAAAAAGCTTGGCAACTAAACAAATCAATGGAATATATAGAAGTAACCTGGATAATAGAATAATAATAATAGACAAGGTATTTGGTGGAAAAGCAGATGCATTGAATGCCGGGATAAATATAGCAAAATATCCTTATTTTGGAAGTATTGATTCGGATACAGTATTGGAAAATGCTTCATACTTCAAGGTGATGTTTCCGGTGCTAAATAGCTCAGAAGAAGTGATAGCTATGGGAGGTATAGTAGGCGTAGCAAATAGTGTTGATGCGAGTAGGGATAGACAAGATATGACAAAGTTGCGTGGAAATATTTTAGTTAAATTTCAAGTGATAGAATATTTACGTGAATTTTTGCTTGGCAGGTATGCATGGACTCGCATAAATGGTCTACCTATTATATCTGGAGCTTTTGGATTATTTCAAAAGAAAGCTGTAATTGAGTGCGGTGGATATCATTTGGGATTGTCCAAGCAAAGCACTGCAGGTGAAGATATGGAACTAGTAATACGACTGCACAAATATTTCACGAAGAAAAAGAAAAAGTATAAAATAGTATTTGTACCAGATATATTGTCATGGACGAAAGTTCCGGAAAATATTGGAAAATTGATACAGCAAAGAGTAAGATGGCAACATGGACTGATGGAAACTTTAAGCAAAAATCGGGAGCTGTTGTTTAATTATAAACATAAGATGGTGGGGATGGTGTCAATGCCATTTTATTTATTGTTTGCATTTTTAGCACCTGTAGTGGAAGTAATGGCATATATTATAATACCGTATGCGTATTTTACGGATAAGATATCACTAGAATCTGTAAGTATGTTTTTATTTGTAGCAATAGGTCTTGGAATTCTTATATCGATTTGCTCTGTATTTTTGGAGACTTTAACTTTCAATAGATATAAAGGTACTAGTAATATAATTAAAATATATTTT
>CAZDNU010000368.1:0-2635 GCA_964506865.1 uncultured Fusobacteriales bacterium
CGGCAAACTTTTAAAAATCCTGTCTGTTTTAACATAATAAAGCATCTGTGTTTTCCAAAAGAGAATAACATCTTTTCCATCGGTATAAACTTTTTCGTAAATGTTGTTGTGAAATGGCGTTGAATTGAAATAAATTGATCCACTTTCGGTAAAGTAGCGGCTAAAAAAAGAATAGAGCTTGTCAAAAAGTTCGTCTCTAAATTTAGGGTGGCTTTTTAGCACCGTTTCAATATCTTCTTTGAGGATATTCTCAATCTTGCGGTAGTAATTTGATTTTATTCTCATCAAATTGACAAAACCGCCTTCGCCCTCAATTTTGGCGCCGATAAATACATTTTGTAGTGCCTTATAAAATTTTTGTTCTTTATTCATAGGTAAATATAATTTATTTCACAATACCTTGTTTTTCGTTATCTGATAAATTCATAAATTCATTTAAATTTACCCTATCCTAACATAAAAAAAATGTTATATAAAGCTTATTAAGCTTATCCGTGTAGCCTGAGTTATCAACAATACGGGGTCTGGACTCCCTAGAGCCGTTGTGTCATTCCTTGTACCTAGAAAAGGTCGAATAATTATTAACCAACACAAGAAAAATGACACAAATAAAAACGGAAAACACGTTCCAAAAACCAAGCACATTCTCTCCTTCTCTCAAGTATTGTCTGTACGCGAGAAAGTCCACAGAAGCGGAAGATAAGCAAGCACTTTCAATAGATTCTCAAATTAAAGAAATGATGGAATTAGCAGAGAAAGAAAGCTTAAAAGTAAATGAAATAAAGAGGGAATCTCATTCAGCAAAAGCAACTGGGAAAAGACCTGTTTTTAATGAACTTCTCAACGAAATACGATCAGGAAGATTTGATGCCATACTTACATGGGCTCCGGATAGATTGAGCAGAAATGCCGGAGATCTCGGAGCAATCATTGATTTATTTGATCAAAAATTACTTATTGAGGTACGTACATTCAGCCAAAGATTTACGGACAATCCGAACGAAAAATTTCTCTTAATGATTCTTGGAGCTCAAGGAAAACTAGAAAATGACCAAAAAGGAATTAATGTGAAGCGAGGGTTGCGGACCCGATGCGAAATGGGATTTAGACCGGGAGTAGCTCCTACGGGCTATCTTAATGAAAAACACGTTGATAAAAAGTGCCAAGCGAGGATAGATCCGAAACGGGCGCCGGTCATAAAACAGATGTTTGAAAGAGTAGCAAATGAGCAATGGTCGGGACGCAAAGTATACCGCTGGCTAAGAGAAGTTAACTTCAAAACAAAGAATGGCAAACCACTTGTATTAGCTAATGTTTATCTGATTCTCCGGAATCCATTCTATTACGGAGAATTTGAATATCCCATAGGAAGCAATAATTGGTATGTTGGCAAACACACGCCGATTATAAGTAAAGAGTTATTTGATAGAGTTCAAATGACGTTGAATGAAAATTTTATTCCAAAAACTGAAAGCAAGGAATTCGCCTTCACAAAGCTGATCAAATGCGGCTATTGCGGCTCAGGTATATCGGCTGATGAGAAGTTTAAGAAGCTCAAAGACGGCGGCGTCAACCGCCACGTCTATTATTTCTGCACGAAAGCAAGGAATATTGATTGTAAAAATCCTGCAATCAATGAAACAAATCTGATCAATGAATTGGTTGGGCTTATGGATAAGATTGACTTAGATGAACTCGGAGTAAAATCAAAAGTTGAGCAGGAAATGGCAAGGCTAAATAGGTTTAAAGCTATGCTGGGTGAAAAGGAAAGAAACGGCAATATTGATGTAAGCCCAAGAGACTACGCAAAATATCTTCTAAGAGAAGGAACGCTGGTTGAAAAAAGAGAGTTACTATATTTCCTTAAAAGCAAGTTATTACTAAAGGATAAGAAAATTGTCCTAGGATAACTAAAAAGCATGGATTATTTCCATGCTTTTTAGTTTTCTTATTCTATGGCTTAATCCATCTAATCATTTATTACTCTCTGCTCATTTATCTTTATCCTAATTCTTCCTGAGCATCACGTCTCTTAGATTAGCAATTAACTTTATTCTGGCACGGCTATCACTCAAATTATATCCGCCGTAATTTAAATCCTCAAATCGACCATGCGCTATATCATTTCTCATATCTTGAATCTTTCTCATTAATTTAATGAATTTATCTTTCTTATCAGTATATAATTCTTCAATAATTTTTATCTTGTCTCCAAAATGAAGTTTATTTATTAGTGCTTCCATAGCCTCTCTTCTTGCTCCGATTTGCACCTCTGGATATACTATTAACTCTTCAGCCTCTCGTTCGACAAAATATGCAATCCAAAAAATAAAATCTACGGCTTCAAATTGATCATCTGTAAGAGAATATCTTTCTCTCACCATTTTTTTAGCAATGTCTTTTGGAAAACCACTTAAATCTATACCTAAACTCTTTGCTTTTTCTATAAGCACATCAGGATCTCCGTCAATTAGTTTTTTAATTTCCTCTATATTCATTACTTTATTTATGCGTCTCGGTCACCTGACTTAGCATAAGACTGCTGCGGGACCTGGACTCGAACCAGGATCGGTTGGACCAAAACCAACTGTCCTACCATTAGACGATCCCGCAAATTATTAAACTTTCAAATATC
>CAZDNU010000369.1:0-2670 GCA_964506865.1 uncultured Fusobacteriales bacterium
GATTGGTATCTGGAGTATGCCTGGCAGATTTTGGCCATAATGTGATATGTATGGATGTAGATGAAAACAAGATAGAAAAGTTAAAAAACGGTAAAGCGTCAATATATGAGATCGGGTTGGAAGAACTAATAGAAAGAAATGCTTATTATAAAAGAATAGAATTTACAAATGATATAAAAAAAACTGTGGAAGAAAGCGATGTTATCTTTATAGCAGTGGGAACTCCACCAAAAGATGATGGTTCGGCTGATCTACAATATGTATTGGAAGTAGCAAAAAATATAGGAAAGTATATAAATGAGTATAAAGTGGTAATAGACAAGTCTACTGTGCCTGTAGGTACGGGACAATTAGTAAAGCAAACAATTGCACAAGAATTAGAGAAGCGGGGAGCCAAGATAGACTTTGATGTAGTATCAAATCCTGAATTTTTACGAGAAGGGAAAGCTGTCTATGACTTTACGCATCCAGATAGAGTGGTAATTGGAGCGGAAAGTGAAAAAGCTGTAGAGTTAATGAAAAAAGTATACAGAGTGTTGTATCTCAACCAAACTCCTTTTGTATTTGTAAACATAGAAACAGCTGAGATGATAAAGTATGCCTCAAATGCTTTCCTAGCTGTAAAAATAAGCTTTATTAACGAGATGGCACTTTTAGCAGAAAAAGTAGGGGCTAATGTACAAGATATAGCAAAAGCTATGGGGAAGGACGGCAGAATAAGCCCTAAATTTTTACATGCTGGCCCTGGTTATGGTGGGAGTTGTTTTCCAAAAGATACGAAAGCGATAGTTGATATAGCTAAAAAATACGATGAAGAGTTTTTTGTAATTGATGCTGCTATAAAGGCAAATGAAAAACAAAAAAAGAAAATGGTATATAAAATAAAAGAAAATATCGGAGATATTTCAGGAAAAACCATTGCTATACTGGGACTTTCTTTCAAACCTGAAACAGATGATATGCGAGAAGCTCCTGCAATTGATATAATAAAAGGCTTGGTAAAAGAAGGTGCCAGTATAAGAGCATTTTGTCCGCAAGGGATACAAGAAGCTAAGTGGAGATTAGATGATATATCAGAAAAAATTACTTACTGTAATGATGAATATGATGCAGCAAAAGGTGCGATGGCATTAGTAGTCATAACGGAATGGCATCAATTTAGAGCGATGGATCTAAGTAAATTAAAAGATATTATGAGTGGGGAATATTTTTTTGATCTTAGAAATATATATTCTCAAGATAAAAATGCAAAAAAAATATTTAAATACTTTGGAGTAGGTGTAAAATAGATGAAAATAAGTGGATTTAGTATGATAAAAAATTCTTCGAAATTGTATTATCCTATAAAAGAAGCAGTACTATCAATACTACCTATTGTAGATGAATTTGTAATTGCAGTAGGAGATTGTGATGAAGGAGATAATACAAGAGAGCTCTTAGAAAGTATAGGATCAGACAAAATAAAGATAATAGATACTGTATGGGATCTCAAAAAATATCCCAGAGGTATGGAAAATGCACATCAAACTGATATAGCAAAAAATGCTTGTAAAGGAGATTGGTTATTTTATCTTCAGGCAGATGAAGTGGTGCATGAAAAGTATCTAGATGAAATAAAAAGTAAATGTGAAAAATATTTGGATGATAAAAGAGTGGAAGGTTTTTTGTTTAAATATAAACATTTTTGGGGTGACTATAGTCATTATCATAAATCTCATGGATGGTATCCAAAAGAGATACGAATAGTTAGAAATGATAATGAGATACACTCGTGGGAGTCGGCGCAATCTTTTAGGCGGATTCCAAACTTTGACGGTATAAACTATAGACAACAAGAAGGCACTTATAAATTAAAAGTTATAGAACTGGACGCCTACATTTATCACTATGGGTGGGTACGACCTCCTAAATATATGCAGACGAAAAATAAAGCTTTGGACAAAATACATAAAGGTACTGCAAAAGTAAAAGAAATGTATAAGGATAAGCCACTAGAATTTGACTATGGACCATTGGATAGACTAGCTACATTTAAAGAAACGCACCCAAAAGTCATGGAAAATTGGATTGCAAAATTTAATTGGGAAGATAAACTTCAATATGAAGGAAAGATAAGTCCATTACGAAAAAAACATAAACATGAAAAATTGAAATATAGACTGTTAACATTTATCGAACAAAACTTCATGCAAGGCAGGCAAATAGGTGGCTTTAAAAATTATATAAAATTAAAAGAAGAATAACAGCTGGGGAATAAGGATAGCTAGTTGATTTTTTGTAGTGTGAAAAAAGATATACTTAATTAGCTCACAAAGGAGATGTAATTATGAAGGGGATAATATTAGCAGGCGGAAGTGGAACAAGGCTATATCCTATAACTACGGCTGTATCAAAACAATTGTTGCCAATTTATGATAAACCTATGATATACTATCCACTATCAACTTTGATGTTGGCAGGGATAAGAGAGATACTTATAATATCAACAAAAGAGGATCTTCCTATGTATAAAAATCTACTTGGAACAGGAGAGCAGATAGGCTTAAAAATAGAATACGCAATACAAGAAAAACCTAATGGATTGGCGGAAGCTTTTTTAATTGGAGAAAAGTTTATAGGGGACGAAAAAGTTGCCTTAATTTTAGGAGATAATATATTTTTTGGACAGGC
>CAZDNU010000370.1:0-7387 GCA_964506865.1 uncultured Fusobacteriales bacterium
AAATGTAAGCCAGCGTCTAAGAATGAGAGTGATGGCGGTTATGAAGATGAAGATGAAGTTCCGGAAATGGAGTTTAATGAATTTGAAAAGCAATTAATAGAGGAAGCTATTGCTAAAAAAATGAATGCGTTTATACTAAAAGTAGTATTGGATAAAGAGTGTCTATTAAAAGCAGCTAGAACATATATGGTATTTCGAAACTTAGAAGAGATGGGGGAGATAATAAAATCAAACCCACCTGTACAAGATTTGGAAGAAGAAAAGTTTGAAAATTCATTTTTGTTGTCATTTGTAACAGAAAAAAAAGCAGAAGAAATAAAGAAAAATGTACTAACTATTAGTGAAGTAAGCGATGTGCAAGTAGGAAAACTAAATCAAGATGGGAAAGCAGAGGCAGAAAGCAAAGAAAAAGTTTCTAAAAAAGATACAAAAGATAAAGATGATGGAAAAAAGGTAAAAAAATTAAATACCTCTCGTCTCAAAAAAACTGCTACTGTAAGAGTCGATACTGAAAAACTGGATAGTTTGATGAATCTAGTAGCTGAACTGGTTATAAATAAGACGAGATTAGCTCAAATAGGTTCTGAGTATAATTTGCAGGACTTATCGGATACTTTATCGCATGTGGATAGAGTGACATCAGATCTTCAAGCTGTAGTTACAAAGGTAAGAATGGTACCAATAGAAAATGTATTTAATAGGTTTCCAAGAATGGTAAGAGATCTTTCAAGAGAGCTATCAAAAGAGATAGAGCTAGTAGTAGAAGGGAAAGAAACGGAATTAGACCGGACAGTAATAGACGAAATAGGGGATCCGCTGATACATCTTATACGAAACTCTATAGATCATGGTATAGAAGATCCTGAAGATAGAGAAAAGGCAAATAAACCGGCTAAAGGGACGATACTGCTAAAAGCTGAGCATGAAGGAAATAATGTAGTGATAACTATAGCAGATGATGGAAAAGGTATAGATGCTAAAAGTATAGGTGAAAAAGCAGTTGAACGAGAAATAGTAACCGAAGAAGAGATGGAATTGATGACAGAAGGTGAAATTCTGAAGTTTATATTTAGTTCGGGATTTTCAACGGCACAAGAGATAACTGATATCTCGGGGCGAGGCGTTGGAATGGACGTTGTAAAAAATAAAATAGAAGGCTTGAATGGTCTAATAGAACTAAGCACAAAAGTAGGAGAAGGAACAACTACTAGAATAAAATTGCCACTTACTCTTGCTATTATCGAAGCTTTGTTGGTAAAACTAAAAGAGGAGATATATGCAATACCTCTTGCAAATATAGTAGAAACAATAGATGTTATGCAAAAAGAGATAAAAACAGTACAAAATGAAGCTGTCATAGTATTAAGGGGCGAAGTAGTACCAATAGTAAATTTAGCAAAGCTGCTTGAAGTCCCAGAATATAATACTATAGAAGAAAACAACACAGTGGTAATAGTAAAGATGGGTAACAAAAAAATAGGATTGATTGTAGACTTTTTGATAGGTCAACAGGAGATAGTTATAAAATCATTGGGAAGATTATTTACTGGGATCAAAGGTATAACGGGTGCCACAGTATTAGGAAACGGTGAAGTAGCATTGATACTTGATGTGTTGACATTAATATAAAAGAGGTGAGTGCTTTATGGCAAATGAACAAGACTCAATAATACAAATTTTAGGTTTTACTTTGAATGAAGAAGAATATGCATTAGAAATCAATAATGTACAAGAGATAATAAAACCTGTAAAATCTACAAGAGTTCCAAGAGCGAAGAAGTATATTGTAGGAGTGATAAATCTAAGGGGGATAGTACTTCCCATAATAGATTTGAATGTTCGCTTTAATTTAGAAAAGCAAAACAAAGCAGATAAACAAAGAATAATAATTTTGAAAATCGAGAATGTAGCAGTGGGGATAATAGTAGACAGTGTATCGGAAGTAATGGAAATCAAGTCAACGCAGATATATTCGAATCCGGCTATTGATGCGAGCATCAATAAAGAATACTTAAAAGGAGTATGTAAGTTAGGCGATGAAAGACTATTTACTTTACTAAACATAGAAAAAACGTTGGAAATAAAAGGATAAAAACGGGAGGATATTGTTATGGCAATAAAACTTGAAAATCTTAATTCAAAGGAGTTAGATGCATTAAAAGAGGTAGGAAATATAGGAGCAGGAAATGCTGCTACAGCTTTGTCGCAGATTTTGAGTAAGAGAGTAGATATGACTGTACCAAGAGCAAGAGTGCTTTCTTTGGATAAAGTACCGGAATTATTAGGCGGCACAGAAAATTTAGTAGTGGGAGTATATCTTAGAGTATTTGGAGATATTCAGGGAAATATAATGTTTTTATTGCCGACGGCAAGTGCTGAACGATTAGTAGCTATGTTACTAGGAACAGTTGATGAAGCTGGAATCGAGGGTGAGATATCTCAATCAGCTGTTATGGAAGTTGGTAATATATTAACAAGTTCGTATCTAAATGCATTAAGTGCTTTTTCTGGACTTACTGTAGTTCCTTCAACCCCTGCATTAGCCTTTGATATGGCAGGAGCTATACTGAGTACTATATTGATAGAGTTAAGTGAAGTAAGTGACTATGCGTTGCTTATAGAGACAGAATTTATAGGAGAAGGAGAGGCAATTGACGGAAACTTTTTTATGATTCCTGATTTGGATTCTTTACACGTTCTGTTGAAGTCAATAGGAGCGACTAAAAATGAGTGATCCTATAAGAGTTGGTATGGCGGATTACAAATTGGCTTCAAGCCCGGATACACTTATAACTTTGGGACTTGGATCATGTGTAGGTATCACATTATATAGTCGCTTGAAAAAAACAGGAGGCATGGCTCACATAATGTTGCCAAGAAGCACAGATCCAACATCTGAATCATTAAAATTTGCTGATGTGGCAATAAAAAAAATGATAGAGGATTTGAAAGGAAAAGGAGTAAGAGTAGATGATCTTGAAGTAAAAATTGCAGGGGGAGCAAAGATGTTTTCGTTTAGCAACTCAGATGACAAAAGAAGTATAGGACATAGAAATTCTGTAGCTGTAAAAAAGATAATAGAAGATGAGCTACATTTAAAAATAATTTCAGAAGATATTGGCGGCACTTATGGTAGAACGGTAGAGTTAGAGCTTGAAACAGGGGACTTAAAAGTAAAAACAATAGGTCACGGAACTAAAGTTATTTGATTAATTTATTTGCCTGCTATGATAGAAGAGAGCTTAATTGGAGGTAAAAACTATGGTAGAAGATAAGGAATTATGGCTTGAATATAAGCGAACAGGAAATTTAGAAATTAGAGAAAAAATCATACTAAAATATATCCCATTAGTAAAATATGTTGTGGGAAAAATGATAAGCAATCTTCCAAGTAATGTAGAATATGAAGATCTAGTTGAGTATGGCATAATTGGGTTATTAGATGCTGTAAATAAATATGATGTTACTAAAAATATTAATTTTAAAACATATGCCATTACAAGAGTAAGAGGCTCGATATATGATGAATTGCGTGTACAAGATTGGGTTCCGAGATCGGTTCGAAAAATGTCAAAGGACATTGAAAAAGCGTATGTAAAGATCGAAAGTGAAACAGGGCGTGCGGCGACAGAAGAAGAAGTAGCAGAATATCTTAATGTAACAGTAAAAGACCTAAATGATACTTTTTCAAAAATAAACTTGGGGAATATATCATCTCTTGACGATATTATATATGATGGTGGAGATTCGAAAACAGAGCTTTCGAATACTATAGAAGACAAAAAAATAATGGGACCTCATGAAAACCTTGAAAAAGTTGAATTAAAAAAAGCTTTAATAGAGAGATTGATGGAATTGACAGAAAAAGAAAGAATGGTAATAACCTTATATTATTATGAAGAACTTACGCTAAAAGAGATAGGCAATATATTGGAAATATCTGAATCAAGAGTATCGCAGATACATTCAAAATCAGTCATGAAATTAAGATCTAAATTGATAAATAAATATAAAAGATATAAGGCTAATTTGTAAAAGGGGGCGATTCATTTGAAAAAATATAGAGTAGCAGGGACAAATAAAGAAATATTGTTGCAAAAAGTAGCAGAAAAATTAAAAGTAAGCCCTGAAAGAATCGCTCATAAAGAATTAGGCATACAAAACAAAAAAGTCGTACTAGAAGTATGGATAAAATCAGAAGAAGAGTTAGTAGAGACGCAATCAAATTATATAGAAGATAATATAGAATTAGAAGTAAATAAAGAAGGCGTTTTTTTATTTATAAAAAAAGGCGAGATTGACTTCAATGAAGTTATAAATTTCATAGCAGAAAAAGATATAGAGGCACCTGAGATGGAAAAGATATCAGAGGCGTATGAAAATAGAGGAGAAAAGGTAAAAATAGCAGAATATTATGAGGGAATGTATATCCCAGCAGAGATAAAAATTACAGTTTCACCTAATAAAATGGAAGCATATTTGTTATTAACAGAACCAAAAGGTATGAATTTACCCAAGCCGGAAGAGATAATGAAAAAGATAGAAGAGGCTGGAATAAAATATGGTGTGCGAAAAGAATTGATCTTGAAGTCCTTGAAAAGTAAAAGGTTTAATCAAGAACTTGTAGTAGCTGAAGGAAAAGCTCCAGTAGATGGTGAAAATGCGAAGATACAGTACAATATAAAATCTATTGAGAAAAAAAGTTTCTTAAAACCTATGATGCTTGATAATGGTAAAGTGGATTTCAAAAATCTTGAAATTATAGAAAATGTAGAAGCAGAACAGGTACTAGCAGAAAAACTTCCTCCAAGTCCTGGGGTAGATGGTATAAATGTATATGGAGATGTAATAAAAGCAAAAGTAGGGAAAGATGTACAGTTATTTAAAGGTAAAAATACTTATATTAATGAAGAGGGCACGGAATTAATCGCCAAAATAGATGGGATGGTATCTTGTAAAGAAAAAAAAATAGATGTTTTGAAAACTTTTGTAGTAGAAAATGTGGGGATAAGCACAGGTAATATAGATTTTGTAGGCAATGTAGTGGTAAAGGGCGATATTATGCCTGACTATACAGTAAAAGCGACTGGAAATATAGAGGTAAAAGGCAATGCAGAAAAAGCACAGATAATATGTGAGGGTGATGTAGTAGTACGTGGAAGTTGCTTTGGAAAAGTAGCTGGAAAAATACAAGCTCATGGAGATGTTATCTTGAACTTTGCTGAGGCAGTAAGTATAGAAACAGATGGAAATGTTATAGCGAATGAAGCTATAATGAACAGTAAAGTATTTTGTGGAAAGAAAGTGACTGTAATAGATAGAAAAGGAGTGATTATCGGAGGTGAAATAAAGGCAGCTGAAGGAATAGAAGCTATAAATATAGGTTCACATCATGCTGTAAAAACAGAAATAGAAGTTGGTAGTAACCCAAAAATATTAGAAAAACTAAAACAGATGGAAGAAGATCTAGAAGAATCATCTAAAAAAATGGAACAAGTAGAAAAGAATGTAACTCTTTTACAAAAAATGAAAAAGAACTTAAAAGAACTTCCACCAGAAAAAAAATTGCTTTTAAACCAAATGATAAGTGCAAAATTTACAATGACTAGACATATAAATGAGTTGGAAACTATGATAGACGACTATACGTTGCGTTCAAAAGAGATAAAAGGAGCAATTGTAGCTATACATGGAGTATGTTATCCGGGGATAAAAATAAAGATAAGAAAAGGAACATATTTTGCAAAGGAAAATATCGAAAATGTTCGCTTTTATTATGAAGATGGAGATGTCAAATTTACTTCATTAGTGTAGACAGGAATTTTAAATCCTGTCTGTTTTTTTATGAGAAGGTGATGAAAATGATAAAGCCTATAGATATGCAGGTAATAGTAAAAAATATAGATCAGGTGGCAAAAGCAAGAAAAGTCGACGATCAAAATATAGCTGCACAGCAGGCTAATGCTGAGGCAAATATGAATAAAAATATAAAACAACATACGCAAACAGTAAATAAAAGTCAAGAAACAGAGCAAAATGCAATAGGAAAAGAGGAAAAAAAGAAAAATCAAGAAGAATCAGCAAAAGAGAAAAAAAAACATGAAGAAGAAAATCATGAAAAAAAGCGACATAAAGCCAAAGAACCAAATAAGGGCGTAAAACTTGATATTGAAATATAAGAGGTGAAGATATGCGAAAAATAGGCTATTTTAAGATATATAATGAGGGTGAAAACTATGCAGGTGGGATTATGATATCTGATCAGCGAGGTATACCAGTAGAGTTTAAGTATACAGATCCTATCAAACCTACTAAGATCCAAAAAGTCTTATACGGAGATGTTTTAGATAAATATCTGAGAGAAGAAGTAATAATGAGCAATTTAGTAGGAAAGGTTGAAAATAAGCCAGAAATATATATAATAGATGACAATAGTAATGAATACTTGAAAAACTTAGTAAAAGAGGGAGTAGTAGTAGTAAAAAGAACACAAATAAGCCCACTAAAAGAAATGGGATCATATAAATTTGTAAAGGAAAATGAAGCAATTGTACAGCTACAAGAAGGACAAAAGCCGTATAGAGTGATTACTGACATTGAAGAAAAGGAATCGTTTATGGAAGGTTTCTTGGAACTAGCCAGTGAAATGGAAGATATATGTGAGCCGCTAGAGAGAATAAAGGAGGCGCTGAGTTTGATATGTCGGGGAGAATTTTAAGCATAGTCAAAGATGTTTGGGAGACTCTAAAAAAAGAGCTGGGTGGTCCAAATATAAAAAAAATGGAAATTGATTTTGAAGAGTCAAGAATCCAAACAAAAGAGATAAATAGTAAAATAAGTATAAATGAATCAGTCTTTTCTACCGAAAATATAATAAAGGATCTAAAAGATGAGACAACCCCTATAATAAATGAGGCGGTAAAACAATCAAGTGTAAAGAAAATAAATACCTTAAAAGAAAATTTTTCTTTGTCAGAAAAAGATATACTTCTAGCTACTGTAAATTTGGATGTCCTAAACAAAAAACTAGAAATAGACGACTATGAGATAAAGAAAAATATGTTTAAAAAATTTGAATTAGAGATAAAAAATATTTTCTTGAAACATAATACTGTAAAATGTTATAATTCAAAAAAAAAAATATTTACAATACCTAAAAAAGTATTTGGGAAGAAAGTATTTGAATTGTCAAAGAATGAATTAGATGAGTTATTTATAAAAATGAAAAAGAAGTTTCCTACTAGAAATTTTTCGCAGTACAAAATAGTATCAGTATTTAAAAAAATACCAATAGAGAGTATAAAAAATATAAAATACTATAGAGGACAAGATATACTGGAACTGTATTTCAACGAAAAAAAAAGTGATCAGTCGTGTAAATTTGTAG
>CAZDNU010000371.1:0-1992 GCA_964506865.1 uncultured Fusobacteriales bacterium
GAAATTAAAAATAAAAAAGTTATTAACTATGAAAAAAAGAAAATAACGCAATAAATGGGGGTAAATAATTATCCCTGGGTCAAATGACACTATATATAACTAATAAAAATTAGAAAATTATGGGGGGAGAATAATGAAAAAAATCATAATAATCTTAGGAATAATGATTTTTACAAACTTGATCTATGGTGCCAATATCTATCTAAAAGGAGGTTTTACTGCAGCTGGAAAATATGAGTATAAAACAAAAGAGAGCGTAAAACCTTCTTTTGTGGGTGCCATAGATATGACTGCAAAGATAGTAAATACTGAAATAGGTGCGGGTTTTGGGTTTGAAAAAGGAGCGGACTTCAAAGATAGAGAGGAAAATATGGATGTGACTTTTATACCAATGTATTTGATGGGAAAAGTAAATGCATTTGGACCTTACTTTATAGCGAAATTAGGATATAGCTTACCGATACCAAAAGACGCACTGGAAACAGCAATAGATAATCAAAATCTATCTTTGGAGGGTGGAGTATATTACGGAGTAGGTATAGGATACCAGGTAAAAATGCTAGTAGTCGAAGGAATCTATTCTGTATCAAAAGGAAAAATAGATGATCTTGAGCTGGAATATAAAAAATTGTCATTAATGGCAGGAATAAAGTTTTGATGAAAATCGACTTATAAATAGAGGCTGAAAATATTATATTTTAATAAATGAATAAAAAAATAGGCTGACTAAAATTAAATTTAGTCAGCCTATTGCTATAAATTGAGTATTATATGTGAAATATAAAGGCTTAAATTAAAGAAGCTCTTTTCTAAGGTCAAAAGCATTTTTTGGAGATAAATATCCAATAGGAATATCAAATACAGTTTTTGCTCCAGTTTGACCATCGTTATTTAATTTGTATACTGCTCTTGCATATGCTACAAGTACGCTTGAAGTAAATTCAGGATTGCTGTCAAGTTTTATTGAAAATTCAACAAGTTGATTATGTTCTTTGTTAAATCCTGTTTTTCCAGTTCGAATGACAAAACCACCGTGAGGCATAGACGAGTGATTGGCTTTTAGCTCGTCTTCGCTTATAAAGTTTACTATTGTTTCGTAATCGCTAAAATAGTTTGGCATCTCTTTTATCGTTTTGCTTACGGCTTCTTTATCAGCGCCATCTTCAAGGACTACAAAACATTCTCTTAAATGTTTTTCTTTTGTAGTCATAGAAGCACCAGAACCACTTCTTGCTTTTTCGATAGCGTTTTCAATAGGAATAGTATATTGTATTCCGTTTTTTACACCTTCGACTCTTCGAATAGCATCAGAATGACCTTGGCTTACACCTTTGCCCCAAAAAGTATAATCAGTACCTTCTGGCAATATTGCTCCTGCAATCATTCTATTCATGGAAAATAATCCTGGATCCCAACCTATGCAGACTGCGCTTGTAGTCCCGTTAGCCTTTGTAGCATCATCTACAGCTTTGAAGTAGTCGTTTACTTTGGCATGCGTATCAAAACTATCTACAGTATTAAAAAATTCTGCAAATTTAGGACCTTGTACAGGAAGATCAGTCGCTGATCCACCACAAAGTATCATGACATCTATCTTTTTTGTATATTCTTTTGCATCATTTACATTTACAACTTTTACAGCTGAATCATTAACGTTCAAAGTTTTTGGGTCGCGTCTTGTAAATACTGCTACTAGTTCAGTATCCTCATTTTGCTTTATAGCAACTTGCACCCCTTTACCGATATTACCATATCCAACTATACCAATTCTTATTTTATTCATATTTCTCCCTCCATAATATAATTTTGTTTTACATACTAATTCTAATTAATCATATACTAACATAAAAAAGGATTAGTTTAAAATATATTATATATATAGATAATATCAGTTGAATATATAGGTTGGAGACAGCAAAATATGTAAAAGTAAAAAAATAATGTAAAATGTCGTTGAGATTCTCTTTTGATTTGACAAAATGGTAGTGAAGA
>CAZDNU010000372.1:0-4055 GCA_964506865.1 uncultured Fusobacteriales bacterium
AATATCTTGAATCCGGTCGTTCCATCCCGACAAAACGTCGATACTTTTTCACAGGAAGGAGAATTGATTTACTAACACTTCGCCCACTTTTTTCATATACCTTCCCAGTCACTTTGAGTCTCAACCCAGAAGGTACTTTTTTTAACTTTGGAAGTTCCCACTCAATTTCCGTATTACCTTGGTCATCTAATTTTTCTTTTCTGATTTGATGCTCTACATCTTCAAACTTGTTTAAGGGACTGCTAAATACATAGTTGTTATAACCTTTGGCAGTAAAGTTGTATGCACCTAATACTATGCTAAAATCAGTATCCATACCTTTTGCTGGATTTCCAAATAAGTATTCAGAATGCAAAGCTATTTTTATCTTATCATCTGTATTCAAATCATATTCTTTTTTATCACTTTCAAGGTTCACTCGTATCTTTTGTGGAACTACTGTTTCTACTTTGATTATTTTACTGAATTTTACAGTTCCTACCTCTATTTCAAATTTCCAGTCTCCCGTTAAGTCGCTTGATTTTGTTTGTAGCTCAAAGTTATAAAATCCATTTTCAGAATTTTTGTTTACTCCTTCGCTTAATACCTTATTTTTAGGATTGTAAAATGAGTATTTTACAGGAAAATTGTCCGATACAGTTTTATTTTCTTCTCTCAAAATCAACGATAGGTTTATTTTGTCTCCCGGCCTATATACTCCTCTTTCTGTATACATGTACACATCAAAGCCTTGTTTTGTATTACCCCCATCTCCTTCCAAATCATATCCTGACATCTCCATCTCTTTATTTAGTTTTAAAATGGTACTTTGTTCACCATTTCTTGCTTCGATATAAAATATTTTTTTATTCGGATCATTTAGCTTACAGATCCCATTTTCATCACTTTCGCTTTCTAAAATCAATTGATTCTGAAAACTTTTTGCAAGTATTTTTGCATTTGGCATTGGTTTACCACTTATTAAGTCAAGGACCTGAATATGGTATCCACTTTTTAATTTCTTTGCATACAATCCAATATCGCTTAGTATGATTGGTTTATATACTTTTGCATTTCTAATATAGTTAGATTTTTTCCACTTCCTCATATCATCAAGATGATTTCCTAAAACATCGTTTTCTGTAAATATTATCTCCAGAAAATACAAACCATTTTTATCATTTACAAATACTTTTTCTAAGTCTATTTCACTTTTAATCCAACTATTTTTTGATTCACCTATTTCGATTTTTTTCTCATATAACTTCTCACCTATTCTATAAAAATTATATCCTTCATTTTGATTTCTATCTTTTTGTCCTTCAAGATCATAATCTTGCAAGAAAAAGAATATGTTGTCGGAATATATTTTTTTTACAATGATTGTTGCATTTGATATATTTTGGCTTCTAAAACGTATTTTTTGTTTGTTTGATGATGGCAAAAATACCCCTGCATTCAAAAACTCTGCTTTGGGTGCTAAATCTTTCAATTTTATAGTTTGTGTATATCTATCATTTAATTTTGTTCCCCATTTTGTTCTTATACCTTTTTTCACTATTAGCTTATAAGACTCTCCATTTTTAAAGTCTCCTATTAATTTTACCTGCCTATTTCCTTTAGATATTCGAAAATTTATTTTAGGCTCTATTTCGAAAAATCCATTTAAATCCATATCTTTTTCCAGAATATCCGAAAATTTTATAGCGATTGCTTTTTCATTATTTTGTATGATTTTTACTTCTGATACATTTAATGCTTTTAACATTGGTATAGTTATATTTTTAGTGATTTCTTCAGGTATATCAATAACTTTATTTTCAATAGTGATATATTTTTCTATATCACTATTTGTATCTCTTTCTATCTCTATTGATCTAAATTTAAATGTTTTGTCATTTTTATATTGTTGTAATGAAATCGGTTCATATACTTTTTCTCCTTTTTTATCAAAATGATATAATTTTAGAGCTTTCTTTAGCTTTTCTTCAGTTACTTTATCATTAAAACTTATTTTTCCTTCAATTTTTATTTTCTTGGGATCTTCTCGCGAAATTGTATTTACGTCAGCTTCTATATCATATACTTCCAGCCCTGTTGTTTCAAATTCAAACTCAAATTCTTTGAAATCAGTTTTTTCTTTTAAATTTAGCTTGCTTATATCAAGAGTAGCTTTATACTGGGTTCTCTTTTTCCAATTTGGATTTGCTTTAAAAGCTAATACATTCTCCTCTTTCCAGTATAATTTCCCATTAATGCTGGGCTTTATTTTCAAAAGCGATTTTTCTGCCTCTACATTCATTCTGTCAACTTTTACATGTTTTTTATTAAATTTAATTAATATCTCATTTTTATGAAACACCAAGCCATTACTTATTGAGCTTATCAAATCATATTTTGTCAAAACTTCTTTACTCTTTTGTTCTGTTTTTTCATTGTTTTCTTTTTTACTTTTAGATTCGTCCTCGTTTTTTCCGCAACTTATAACTAGTATTATCAATAGCAAAATATAAATAATTTTTTTCATAACTTTTCCATCTCCTTTTTTTATCTTCGGTCTCAACTAATATTCCCACTGAATTAAGTCCAAATTTATATTCAATTCGGTTTTCTATTTAATTATATATTAGATTTTTGCTTTTGTCCACTAAAAGTTATCTTTTCTACTTGATGTAATTATACACTAGTCATATTAAGATGTTGTTAAATTAATTTAAATTTATTTTAACAAAAAAAAGACACGATTTCTCGTGCCTCTTTTATAATAAATTTTTATATTTTATTTTCCTATTCTTGCCATAGGTGCAGTAAATACATCCACATCTTCTTTTTCTCCAGAACTTGAAGCATCTGGTCCATAAGGTGTGTCATAATTATCATACACAGCTGGATCATACGGAATCGAACCAATAGCGCTTTCTCCAAAAGTAGATACATGCATTACTCCTATTCCTACTGTTTCTAAATAGTTTTTATCAATTCCTAGAGCTTCAAACGGTATCTTCATTTCATAAAATGTATCTTGTGTCTTTTCATGCCCCAGCGTCAGCATATCTTCAAAATTACTGCCATCTAGTAAATCGTCTGGTTCATAACCTGCCCATGCACCTGGTTTATTTACTCCCCATACTTCTGTAATATCTGTATGAAGTCCATCTATATAACCATAATCTACACCTGCATCTTTAAATAATTTTACATTTGGTGAAGGAATAGGTGTTTTTCCATCTGCTTCCATTCCCAAATTATACTCAAAATCTCCATTTTCATTTACAAAAAATAATGAAGGTTGTCCTACGCCTGGTTTACTTGAAAACATCGCTAAAGCATCTAAACCATTTTCAAATAAATTGAATGCCTTTCCAGATGCTGCCCATACTCCAGTTCCATCTTCCAATGTTCCATCTCCACTTTTACTTGCATCCAGATCAAAAGCTAGTATTTGCGGTATATCACCATTCCAAGGTTTTCCATTATCACTTATTGGGTATCCTTGTGCAGGATCTACTACATCTACTACATTTACAAACTGCCACCCTAAATAAAGATTATCATCATCCCATGCTGCATACAACGTATACGTGTCATATAATGGTGCTTCATGGCTTCCTAAAAATGACTGCGCTATGTCATTTGCTACTCCTTGAGCAATTATCATATCTTCAGACCAATCCGTAAACCCATCTGATTTCATGTTACTACTTTCTACATTCATTTCTGTTGTATATTTACCATATTGTCCATTTGGATTGGTAGCATATTTATCTCCCGTTACAACTATTGGCTTATCTGAAACAGTTATACTGATCGTGTCTGTCTTTCCTTTATAAGTTATAGTTATTGTAGCTGTACCTTCTCCTGCTGCATTCAAAGTAGTTCCCGACACAGATACTACAGTAGTATCCGAGCTTTCAACAGTATAGTCACTTGATATGTTTTGCGTGCTTCCATTTTCATAATTCCCAACCACTGTTAACGATATATTGTCGTCTGTATATACACTTGTTTTTCCACTTACACTTATAGTTTCTAGTGAAGCTACAACAGGAGTAGTTTTCCCATAGTTATTTGAAAAT
>CAZDNU010000373.1:0-1588 GCA_964506865.1 uncultured Fusobacteriales bacterium
GTCAATTGACCTAATAGTATTATAGCATATTTTTTCTATATTTTCACATAAAACTAGCATATGGTGATGATCACTTTGACAGAATTTTTTTATATTACATATTGGGCGAACACATAGGTTCGCCCCTACATTAACAATCATTTTATTTTAAATACATAGAAAAGGTTTCACTTAGCAGCAGATTCTGACCCCCGTGGCTAGTAAATAAAAAAACAACCCAAAATTAAATTTGAGTTGTTTCTAAATATATTTATCTCATGCCACCCATCATCATTTGAGTCATCATACTTCCCATAAACAAGAACATCAATGCCCATATCACTATAGTAACTATCAATAATATTCCAAGTACCATAAACCATGTACCAAGTTTTCTGTTGCCTTCTTCTGCTGCAGTTGCAGACCCTAAAGTAAGTGCTTCATCAAATTTTTTCCCAGCACTAAATAATAAAAACGATATCCAAATACTAAAACCATTAATTGCCAACGTCATTATACCAACTATAGGGTTCACCATCATCATTCCCAAGCTTACCACAATTCCTAAAGCTGGAAATATCATTCCCATAACACCTAAAAATTTCATCCAACCTTTTGATTTAGCCAATGGATATATAGCTTTCGATATATCATTTCCTTGATTTGCTCCTTGCATATTTCCTTCCATCTACACATACCTCCACTTTTATTATTTCAATGTAACTTTTCATTTTAATCCAGCACAGTTATATTTGAAAAATTACATTTCAGATCCGCTACATATTAATTATATCATATGCTAATGTTTTTTTCAACTTTCAGTTTTCCCATATTTTTGGATTTATTTCTACACTAGTACAAAATACAAGTGAAATTAAAAAAACAACCCAAAATTAAATTTGAGTTGCTTTTTCAATTTATATTATTGTATTTCTTCAATATTTTCAGTTATAACTTGATTAGTTGTTTGTATAATTTTATCATAAGTTTTTTCCATAATTTTATTATTGTAGTCCTGAACAATTACTTGTGACCTAAACAAACTATGCAATTCACTTATTATTATACATAGCAAAATTAAACCACCTAATCCTACATATCCTGTTCCAAGTGCAATAATTGCTGTTACTAGAGCTCCAAATACAATTAAAAACTTAGTCCACCTTTTTAAGTAAATATGGTGCAAGCCTAAAATCAATATATATACTAACGTAGCGTAAGTATCCGGATCTTTTATTTTAGGATTACTTAGCTCATAAAATTCTTTTCGTTTTTCATCCGGTAAATCTCTCAACCGTTGTCGAATTTCTTCTTCTTTTTTTTCAACCTCTTTTTTTGATATCATTTTCGTCCCTGCCTATTATCTTCCTAAAGTAATAATTACTGTTTCTCTTTTCCAAAACAACCAAAATCTTTTTTGTTCAATTACTTGAAATACAACATTCCAACCTGCTGCTGCTTCTTTATTTAAAGCGCTTTCCATTTTTTTTAGTGGAATTCCTGAAGCCCCTAAAAATATAGTTCCAAATCCACCTTCCGATACTGCAATCATCTTATACTCTTTGTAAGTCATTTTTACCTCCTCATAATTTTTATTTATATAAATTAA
>CAZDNU010000374.1:0-6481 GCA_964506865.1 uncultured Fusobacteriales bacterium
GGTTTGGAAGTACATTGTCAATTGAAGACAAATACAAAAATATTTTGTGGGTGTAGTACTGATTATGATGGAGCAGCTCCAAATACCCATACATGCCCAATTTGCTTGGGACATCCAGGTGTTTTACCGAAATTAAATAAAAAAGTACTGGAATATGCAATAAAGGCAGGGTATGCTCTAAACTGTAATATAAATAATTATAATAAATTTGATAGAAAAAATTATTTTTATCCTGATAATCCAAAAGCATACCAAATCAGTCAATATGATATACCATATGCTGAGCATGGACATATTGATATAAAAATGGATGAAGAAAAAACTAAAACGATTGGTGTGACACGAATACATATGGAGGAAGATGCAGGAAAATTAGTGCATAGCGAATTAGCAGATGAGTCATATGTAAATCTAAACAGAGCTGGAATACCATTGATCGAAATAGTATCTGAACCGGACATGAGAAGTTCAGAAGAAGCTTATAAATATCTTACTAAATTAAAGTCATTGATAAAGTACACCGGAGTTAGCGATGTAAGTATGGAACTAGGTTCTTTGCGTTGTGATGCAAATGTATCAGTAAGACCAAAAGGTCAAAAAGAATTTGGGACTAGGACAGAGACAAAAAATCTAAATTCATTTAAAGCGGTAGTGAAAGCAATAGATTATGAAGTAGAACGACAAATAGAAATAATAAAATCTGGTGGAGAAGTAGTGCAGGAAACTAGGTTGTGGGATGATAATAAAGCAGAAACAAAGACCATGAGAACCAAGGAAGAAGCAAATGATTATCGTTATTTTCCAGAACCCGATCTAGTGGATATAGTGATACCCGATGAGATGCTAGAGGAAATAAAAGCTGATATGCCGGAATTTCCAGAAGCAAAGATAGTTCGATTTGTAGATGAATATAGTTTGCCGGAATATGATGCGGAGGTCTTGTGCGTTGATAAAGATATGGCCCAATATTTTGAGATTGTAGCAAAGGCTTCAGGGAATCCCAAAGCTGCAAGTAACTGGATAATGACAGAAGTAATCAGAACTTTAAATGAAAAGCAAATAGATATGGCAGAATTTCCTATTACTGCTAAAAACTTAGGAAAACTTATATTGCTTATAGATAAAAAGGTAATAAGCAATAGCATAGCTAAAAAAGTATTTGGACATATGCTTGAGGAGGACAAAGATCCAGAAGATATAGTAAAAGAAAAAGGTATGGGTCAAATATCTGATGAAGGAGAGCTTGAAAAAATGGTCTTGGAAGTGATAGAAAAAAATCCAAAATCAGTTGAAGATTTTAAAAATGGAAAGAAAAAAGCTGTTGTATTTTTTGTAGGTCAAATTATGAAAGCTACAAAAGGCAAAGCGAACCCTCAAACAGTAAATAAGATATTGATGGAGAAATTAAAAAAAATATAAAGATTAAATACGGGCGAACATTAAATCTGTTCGTCCGAAAGAGAAAATAATTAAAAAGAAGCAAAAAATCGCTAGAATAAGACTTTAAATTTATAAAATGTTTTGTAATTAGGAGATGGAATTATGATTTATCTAAATGAAAATTTCACACTGGATAGAAGCATAGAATCAAATCAATTTTACTATGGATATGGTTGCTATATGATAATACGAGGACATGGTGAAAAATTATTTTATATAAAAGAGCATCTTGAAAAGTTGAGTCGGGATATAAAGTCAATAGGCTTGCAAAAAGAACTAAGTATAGAGCCAATAATATATGAATATATAAAACTAGAGCACCTAGAAGATGAAGATTACTTAGTAGAGGTTGTGGTGAGTGACCAAAACTTTCTTGTAAGGATAATAAAAGATATTGAAATAAATAATAAAATGAAATTAGGTTTTATAAAGAAGGTGCCACACAATGAAATAGCTTATATAAATTCACTAAATCGATTAAATGATTATTTAGCAAGAGGTGAAGTGGCAGAAAAAAAATGTGACAACGGAATATTTCTTAATAGAAGTGGAGAAATAACTAATATTATAAATGGAAACATATTTATAATTAAAAACAAAAAAATATATACTGCCCCAAAAGAACTTAATATATATGATGGCGTGATTAGGCAGAAAGTAGAGGAAGCAGCAAAAAAATTAAAAATTGAGCTAATAGAGCAAGCGTTTTGCGCAGAAACAATTTTGCAGGCAGATGCTGTATTTGTCACATCAATAAAAATTAGTGATCTTGTAGTAGAAGTGACTCAAATAGAAGATAAATGCTATCAGAGTAACGGACTTGTGGACAAACTAAAAAACAATATTTAAAAATGTTTTAAAATATGTTATAATTGTAAAGGGGATTCAATATGGAAAGAAAAAGTTTTATAAATAGAGCTGCATTTATATTTTTTCTGTATTATCTTGGATTTATAGTATTATTTATTAATCTATTTAAAATACAAGTTCTTCAAAAAGAGAAATGGGAAAAAATTGCATATCGGCAATATTTTAGTAAAGAAGAATTAATGGGAAAGCGTGGGAAAATATTAACTGTAAATGGCAAAGAAATCGCCTATGATATGGAAAGCTACCAATTGATATTGGATCCAAAGTTTATATCTGACGAAAATATAAAAGAATTGGCTGAAGTTTTTGCAGAAAATTTAGATTTAAATTATATTCAGTTGGCAAAACAAATTTTAGACAAGAAAAATAAAGGAAGACGTTATTTGAAGATAAAAGAAGATATATTGTCTAAAAGTAAAGACGAAGTCTTAGATAGGCTAAAAAGAGGAAAGACTTCAAGAGAAAAACGCGATATAATGAGTGGAATCTACTTTCGAGAAAGCACAACTAGAATATATCCAGAATGGGATCTATTTAAAAATGTAGTTGGTTACACAAATTCTAAAAAAGAAGGAGTGTATGGGGTAGAAAATAGTTATGACAGATATCTACGTGGAGCAAAAGGCTATAGCGAGAGATTTACCTCGACGTATAATAAATTTACAATTCCAGTTTTAAATGATTTAGAAAAAATAGAAGCCGAAGATGGAAATAATGTATATCTCACAATTGATTATGTAATCCAGCATATTTTGGATGACAGTTTGTATGAGATGTTTAAAGAGACTAAAGCAAACTGGGCGGCAGGTATTGTAATTAATCCTAAAAATGGCGATATATTAGGTATGTCATCTTTTCCTATGAGCAAAACCAAAAGTAATGTAAGAAATAATGTGATATACAATCAATATGAACCTGGTTCTGTAATAAAACCAATTATAGTGGGAATGGCACTAGATGAAGGTCTAATTGATTTAGAAGAACTTTTTTATTGTAAGGGATACATCCGTTTGTATAATGTAACGATAAAAGATCATGATAGCTCATCAATAGGATATCTAGATGCATCAAAGATTTTAGAAAAATCAAGTAATGTAGGTATGGTTCAGATAGCACAAAGATTTAAAAACGAAAACTTTTATGATAAATTAGTAGATTTTGGATTTGATGAAAAAACAGGAGTAGATCTATCAGGTGAGCGCAGGATTTATTTGAGAAACTACAAAAAATGGAGTGGCGTAAGCAAGGCGACGATATCATTTGGTCAAGGTATAGTTTCTACACCCATACATATGGCTATGGCTATGGCATCTCTGGTAAATGGTGGAAAATTATATAAACCAACAATTATTGACAGAGTAGAAACGAGTTATGGAACTATACTGAAAAAAAGTGAACCAGACCTAAAAAGACGGGTAATATCTGAGAAAGCTGCAGAAGAGATGAAGAATATAATGAAACTTGTAGTTAAAAGAGGTACAGGAAAAAATGCGGCTGTGGAGGGCTATGAAATAGGAGGAAAGACAGGAACTTCTCAAAAAAGCGGTGGAGTATCAGGTTATACAGCTGGAAAATACATTTCTTCATTTGTTGGATTTTTCCCAGTGGAAGATCCGGAGTATCTATGTTTAATAGTGATAGATGAACCAAAAGGCAAAAAGATATATGGAGGACAAATTGCCGCACCAGTAGTAAAAAAAGTATTTGAAAGAATAATTCGACACAAAAATATAATACCGAAAAATATTCAAAGTAAAATGATATACTTAGAAAACGAATCTTATGAAATTGATTCGGAAAACTTCCAAGAATTTCCAAGTGATATAATGCCGGATTTTCGTGGTAAAAGCTTGCGAGAAGCGATGATGTATTTGCATAATAAAGAATATGAAGTGGTAATAAAGGGGCATGGAAAAATAAAAAAGCAAGAACCAAAACCTGGAACTAATTTAAATAAAGTCAGAAAAATTTATCTGGACTTAGAATAAGATGCTTTTATTGAGGAGGAATATGCAATGGGAAAAGGAAGGATACTTTATCTAGATGATGAAGCGGAACTTTTAGAATTTGTAAAATTTGTGCTTGAGCGATACGAATATGAAGTCACCGTAGGAGAACGATGGAGGGAAGATTATCTAAATAAATTGGATGATTTTGATATGATAATATTAGATATAATGTTTCCAGAAGGCCAGCTAAGTGGTTATGAAATATGTAAAAGAATACGAGAAGCATACAAAGAGATACCAATCTATATGTTTTCGGCAAAAGCATTTTCTGAAGACAAAGAAGAAGCACAACTTTGTGGTGCTGATGGGTTTATCGAAAAACCTGTACCAATAGAAGATCTAGTAAATATAGTCGACAAAGTCGTGGAAGCTAAGTGACAATGAAATATTTTGATCTATATATTGAGGGGATCGAAAACAATTTTTTTACTTATGCAGATACGGAGGGGAAATATAAAATTGGTGAACAGGTCATAGTAGATTTTGCAAAAAAACGCAAAAAAGGTATAATAATAAGAGAAAATTTTGAAACAAAGTATGAATTTAAAGTAAATAACATAAAAGAAAAACTACCTAATTCAATTATGTTTACGGAAAAACAGGTAGAGCTATTTTTATGGATCAAAGATTATTATATAGCAAAATTTGGAGATATAGTGCAGGCAGCATGTCCAAAGGGATTGAAATCAGAATTTACTGAAAAATGTGTAATGAATAAAATGTATATAGCACAAAATGAAGAGCAAATAAAATTTTTGGAGTATATGAAAGCGAAAAAAAAGATAGCGTTAAGTACTTTAGAACGACATTTTTCCAAAGATTTATTAGACTTTTTATTTAAAGAAAAAATAATTAAAGTTATAAAAGAGCCGAAAAGAAAAAATGAAAAACGCAAAAAGAATATAATCACACAAAAAAGCGAAAAAAAAGAACCCATTAATCTTACAAAAAATCAAAATGAAATTAAAAATAAACTAATAGATAATCCAAGAAAATTCACATTAATAAGAGGAGTGACCGGTTCAGGAAAAACAGAAATATATATTGAAGTGATAAAAAAAGCAGCTTCACGTGGACAAGGTTCGATCTTTATGGTACCGGAAATATCTCTTACTCCTCAGATGATAAATCGCTTTGTAAGGGAGTTTGGAACGAAAATAGCGATTTTGCACAGTAGACTTACCGATGCTCAAAGAGCTCAAGAGTGGAAATCAGTATATGATGGCGAAAAAAATATAGTAGTAGGAGTAAGGTCAGCAGTATTTGCTCCAGTAAAAAATTTGAAATATATTATAATAGATGAGGAACACGAGACCACCTATAAGCAAGATAGTAATCCAAGATATCATGCAAAGTATGTAGCGATAAAGCGTGCAGAGCTCGAAAATGCGAATGTAATATTGGCTTCGGCGACTCCATCTGTGGAAAGTTACTTTTATGCAAAACAAGGAATATTTGATTATTTTGAGTTAACACAAAGATATAATGAAACAAAAATGCCAGAAGTAAAAGTTGTTGATATGAAAAATCAAAAAAATGAATTTTTCAGCATTGAACTATTGCGAAATATAGCAGATAAATTAAAACGAAAAGAACAAATTTTGCTTCTTTTAAATCAAAAAGGTTATTCAAGTTATATTCAGTGCAAGGACTGTGGACATATTGAGCAATGTGAAAATTGTTCGGTATCATATAACTACTATAAATTTGAAGGTAAGTTGAAGTGCTCGTACTGCGGGCAGGAAAAAGTATTTTTGGGTAAATGTAGCAAATGTAGCAGCAGAGACCTAAAGTATCATGGACAGGGAACTGAAAAGCTTGAAGTGGAGTTGGAGCAGATATTTCCAGAAGCCCGGATACTTCGAATTGATTCGGAAACCGTAAAAAATAGAGATGCATACGAAAAGATGTATCATAATTTTTTAGATGAAAAATATGATATTTTATTAGGCACACAAATTATAGCAAAAGGACTTCATTTTCCTAAAATTACTTTGGCAGCAATAATTTCAGCCGATACAATATTAAATTTTCCAGACTTTAGAGCAGCGGAAAAAACTTTTCAACTAATAGTGCAGACTGCGGGCAGATCTGGACGAGGTGAAAAAACTGGAAAAGTAATAATACAAACATATACACCGGATCACTATGTGATAAAGCGG
>CAZDNU010000375.1:0-1919 GCA_964506865.1 uncultured Fusobacteriales bacterium
GCATTGCAAACGGAAAGCAGTTCATGGCAGCATTAGCTTTAGGAGCATCAGGCATACAAGTTGGGACTAGATTTATAGTAGCCAAAGAGTGTACGGTACATCAAAATTATAAAGATATGATAATAAAAGCAAAGGATAGAAGTACTGTAATCACTGGAATATCTACTGGACATCCAGTTAGAGTGATTACTAATAAATTTGCACGAGAATTTATGGAATTAGAATCAAAAGGTGCACATATAGATGAGTTGGAAAAATTTGGCTCAGGTCGTCTTCGAATTGCAGTCAAGGAAGGCGATGTAGATGGTGGTAGTGTGATGTCTGGACAAGTTGCTGGCATGATAAACAAAGAAGAAACTTGCGAAGAGATCATATTGGATCTTATGAATGGCGTAGAAAATGAATTGAAAAGATTAAACGAAACTTATATAAAGCAATAATAAATTTTGGAGGTTTTTTTTATGGGCAAAACAGCATTTCTTTTTCCGGGACAAGGCGCACAATATGTGGGGATGGGAAAAGATTTATATGATAAAAACGATACTGCAAAAGAGTATTTTGAGAGTGTATTTCAAGAATTAGAGCTAGACTTAAAAACAGTTATGTTTGAAGGACCAGAAGAAAAATTAAAAGAAACGAAATATACACAACCAGGAATAGTGCTTTACAGCATGGTACTAACAAAACTTCTAGAAGAGAAAGGGATTGTTCCTGGTTATGTGGCAGGACATAGTCTTGGAGAATATTCTGCATTGGGAGCAGGGAAGTATTTGTCGTTATTAGAAACAGTAAAATTAGCAGAACTAAGAGGCGAGATTATGACTGAGATCACAGAAAATGTAGATGGAGCAATGGCTGCGATAATAGGGATACCGGCTACTGAAATAGAAAAAGTTTGTGGAGAAATCGATGGTATAGTAGAAGCTGTAAACTATAATGAGCCAAAGCAAACAGTTATAGCAGGCGAAAAAGAAGCTGTAGAGAAGGCATGTGCTATATTGAAAGAAGCAGGAGCAAGAAGAGCGGTACTACTACCTGTATCAGGACCTTTCCATTCGTCACTTATGAAAGGGGCGGGAGAAAAGCTAAAAGAAAAATTTGATGAATTTGACTTTATGAAATCAGATATAAAAATGATAGCAAACACTGATGCAAAGCCGAAAAGTGAAGCAAACGAGATAAAAGAAGAATTGTATAGACAAAGTTTTGGACCTGTAAAATGGGTAGATACAATAAAAAAATTGAAAAATGAAGGTGTAGAAACTTTTTATGAAATAGGACCTGGAAAAATATTGAAAGGTCTTGTACGTAAAATAGATAAAGAATTGAAAGTAATCAATATAGAAAAATATGAAGATATAGAAAATATAGTATTGTAGCAAGGGAGGATAAGATGATAAGTTTAGAGGAAAAAGTAGCTGTAGTTACTGGATCGGCAAGAGGGATAGGAAAATCAATTGCAGAAAAGCTAGCTGAAGCAGGAGCTAATCTTGTAATCACAGATATACTAAAAGAAGAAGGAGAAGCGACAGCAAAAGAATTAAGTGAAAAATATGGAGTGAAAACTATATTTTTAGAGGCCAATGTAGCTCAATCTGAGGGTGCAAAAGAACTAATAAAAGAAACAATTGATAAAATGGGTAAAATTGATATACTGGTAAATAATGCCGGTATCACAAGAGATGGATTGTTTTTGAGAATGAAAGAAGAAGACTTTGATCGAGTGATAAATATCAATCTAAAAGGTACTTTTAATTGTACACAAGCTGCTTACAAAGCGATGATAAAACAAAGAAGTGGTAGCATTATTAATATAGCGTCCGTTATAGGACTTATGGGAAATACGGGACAAGCAAACTATGCAGCGTCTAAAGCTGGAGTAATAGCAATGGGGAAATCTGTTGCTAGGGAAGGTGCTA
>CAZDNU010000376.1:0-1666 GCA_964506865.1 uncultured Fusobacteriales bacterium
TTTATAAATTTTTTTATATATTTGGAAGCTATTTCGCCTTCACCTTTTAAAAGCATTTTATCAATTAAACCACCTAGCCCACCACTAAGGCAAATAATCCCTTGCTTGTATTGTTCTAAAATATCAAAATTAATTCTAGGAAGATTGGTATATCCCTCATCATATGAATAATTTACTAATCTTATCAAATTTAGATATCCTTGGTATGTACATGCAATTAACACTAAATGGTATTTGTCTATATTTTCTCTTCTATTTTCAAAAGGATCAAAATAAAAGCCACATCCGATTATTGGTTTTATAGCATTTTCAATACATCTATAGTAAAACTCAGGAATACCTGACATTGTAGCACTATCTACTATAGACAAAGCCTCCATTTTATATTCTTTTGCTCTCTTTATTAGGTCTTTTATCTCTGTAATTCCATTATTTTTTGTATACTTTGTATGTACATGCAAATCAATATATTTCAAAACTTTCTCCTCTATTTATAAGATTTGGCAGTCATAAGCATATCAGCCATTACTATAGCCGTAGCATTTTCAAGTACTACTGGTATACGAAGAGCTATACAAGCATCATGTCTTCCCGGTATTTCCAAATTCTCCATTACCTTTTTGTCAAAATTGTATGTATTTTGTCCCTTTGATATGCTAGAGGTTGGTTTTACAGCAACTCTAAATTCTATATCATTTCCATTACTTATACCACCATTTATTCCACCTGTATTATTTGATTCGGTTTTTCCTGTTTCATCTATGAAACAATCATTTGCTTGACTTCCTGTCATTTTGGCAAGCTCGAATCCAGCTCCAAATTCTATACCCTTAGTGGCTGGAATGGCAAAAACCATATGACTTATCATCGATTCTGCAGAATCAAAGAAAGGCTCCCCTAATCCAATTATGGAATTTTTTACAGTCACTTCTACTACTCCACCAATCGAATCTCCTGTCTCTAGTATGTCATCCACAGCTTGATCAATATCTTGTCGTCCAGCTACTTCAACCAAATTAGCTTCTACTTTCATATCGCCGATTATTTTTTTTGCTACTACTCCTGCAGCAACTATTCCAAGAGTAATTCTACCAGAAAAATGCCCACCACCTCGTGGATCTTCGAAATTATTATATTTATGTTTGGCTACAAAATCTGCATGCCCAGGTCGTGGTACAGCCTTAAATAAATCATAATCCTTTGATCTTGTATTGGTATTTTCAAAACGTATTAAAATAGGTGCACCGGTAGTATATCCTCTATATACACCATTTGCCAATATTGGTAAATCCGGCTCTTTTCTTGGTGTTGTTCCTTTTTTACCTGCTTGTCTTCGCAGTAAATCAGCCTTAAAATCATCTTCTGATAATTCTATTCCCGCAGGGCATCCATCTATTAGTATGCCACATCCACTTCCATGAGATTCTCCAAATATACTTATTCTAAATAATCTTCCAAAACTATTCACTTTATCCGCCTCTCTTTCAATTCTTAAAATATAGATTATTATAGCATATTTTTAAAACATCAGCAAGATTTTGAATTAAAATAGCTAGTCCTATTTTTTCACTTAACGTAAACAAAGTCGTTTTTAGTTCTGGTTTTCTATTTTAGAACGCTTATCTGTTTATTTTAAGGAAATTTTAATTTTACTTTTTCTTTTTTT
>CAZDNU010000377.1:0-2179 GCA_964506865.1 uncultured Fusobacteriales bacterium
CTGCAGGTCAGGCATTAGCAGTAGACAGAGAAGGCTTTTCTCAGATGGTTACAGATGAACTAAAAAGTATAGAAAATATAGAAATAATAAATGAAGAGCTCAAAATTATACCTAGAGATGCTAAAGTAATAGTAGCAAGTGGGCCTTTATCTTCAGATGAATTGGCAGAAGATATAAAAAAACTTACAGGAGATGAATACTTATACTTTTATGATGCAGTAGCACCGATTTTGACTTTTGAAAGCATAGATAAAGAAAAAGTATATTTTGCATCTAGATATGACAAAGGTGAGGGCGAGTATATAAATTGTCCAATGACAAAAGAGGAATATAGCAAATTTTATAATGAGTTGATCACTGCAGAAAGATTTCCTATGAAAAAGCATGAAAAGGTAAAGCTGTTTGAAGCGTGCATGCCAGTAGAGAAAATAGCCGAAAGAGGAGAAAAAACTCTGTTGTTTGGTCCGTTGAAGCCAAAAGGGCTTGTTAACCCAAGAACAGAGCAAGAAGATCATGCTGTGGTGCAATTACGTCAAGATGACAAAGAGGGAAATCTATATAATATGGTAGGATTTCAGACCAATCTTAAATGGGGTGAGCAAAAAAGAGTTTTTTCTATGATACCGGGACTTGAACAAGCTGATTTTATAAGATACGGGGTTATGCATAGGAATACATTTATAAATTCAACGATATTATTAAATAAGGATCTGAGTCTAAAAAGTAATCCCAACATATACTTTGCAGGACAGATTACCGGCTCGGAAGGGTATGTAGCGGCTATTGCTACTGGTTTGTACACTGCGATTAATCTTAGCAAAAAAATTAAAGGTGAGCCGGCATTTTATTTAGAGGATATGACAATGTTGGGGGCTCTTATAAAATATGTTACAGAGGAAAAAAAGAAATTTCAACCAATGGGTCCAAATTTTGGAATAATACGAAGACTTGAACAAAAGATAAGGGATAAAAAAGAAAGATATCAGGCGCTTGCTGATAAAAGCTTGGAATATATTCGAAATGTAAAACTGTAGGTGGTAGATTTGGAAGAAATAAAACAACTAATTGACAAATTTATATATTATGAACGAGTAGGAATAGGAAGAAGTGATCACACAATCAAAAGTTATACAAGTGATTTGTACCAATTCATAAATTATATAAAAGAGTATGAAAATATCGAGAAATTAGATGAGATTGACAAAAAATCTTTTAGGTCGTTTATGGCCTACCTCAGTCGAAATGGGGTATCCAAAAGAAGTATAAATAGAAAAATTTCGGCTATTCGAAGCTTTTTTTCCTATTTATTGAGACATAAATATGTAAGTAAAGATTATTCTGTGCTGATATCAACTCCGAAATTCGACAAAAAAATTCCAAGTATTATATCAAACAGTGAGTTAGATATGATAAGAGATGTGATTGATGTAAAAAAATTTATCGGAGTGCGAGATAGAGCGATAATAGAGCTTCTTTATTCAAGTGGTATACGAGCAACAGAATTGTTAGAGATTCGAGAAAATTTAATTGATTTTGATGAAAGAGAATTAAGAATAATAGGTAAAGGTGAAAAAGAACGGATAACGTTTTTTAGTAATAATGCAAAAGAGTGGATGTTGCATTACATAAATGAAAGAAATTTGAAATATAATATAGAAGGACAGGGATTGTTTATAAATTCAAGAGGACAAACTTTGAGTGACCGTTCCTTACGAAGAATAATAAAGGGATATGCTAAAAAAGCTGGGATAGAAAAAGAGATTAGTCCTCATACGTTTCGGCATTCTTTTGCCAGTTATTTACTGAACAAAGGGATAGATATTAGATATCTACAAGAATTATTAGGACACTCGAGTATTACGACGACCCAAGCATATACTCATGTTGGAAAAAAGTTTTTAAAAGAAGTGTATTTAAGGACGCATCCTTTTTCAAAATAAATATAGATATTTAATTATTGTTTATAGGATTTTGATAACGGATTATATACATAAAGGAGAGTGGAAAAATGGAAAAATTTATGGCAACGACTATTTTAGCAGTAAAAAAAGGGAATCAAGTAGCTATAGCAGGAGATGGGCAGGTAACAATGGGCGCTACGATTGCCAAAACTAGTGCAAGAAAAGTAAGAAAATTATATAATAATAGCATAGTTGCAGGGTTTGCAGGAGCAGCAGCG
>CAZDNU010000378.1:0-1618 GCA_964506865.1 uncultured Fusobacteriales bacterium
GAAAACATATCTTCATTATCGTGTTTGTCACCTTCTACTAATGATACTAAATGCATTACATGAGAATAATTTTTTACTTTCATAAATTCACTTATCTCTACTGTGCCTATTTTGGCCATTCGCCCCATATCATTTCTAGCTAAATCCCCTAACATTACGTGTTCTGCTAATTCTTTTGGATCATTTAATAAGTCTTGTGCTAATTCTTCATCTTCCACTGCATTTTCGCCTCGTTTTCTAGTGCCAGCTATTGGGCAAGTATATATCCTATCTTTTTTTAACTCAACCAACAATTCCGGTGAACTTCCTGCTACTTGGTAATCTCCAAAATTTAGATAAAATAAGTATGGTGAAGGATTTATTGACCGTAAACTTCTATACAGGCTAAATGGATCTTCATTAGTTTCCATTGTCCATCTTTGTGACAATACTACTTGAAATATATCACCTTCATGTATATAGTGCTTTGCTTTTTTTACCATTTCCATATATTCTTCTTTACTTGTATTTGCTTTTATATTGCTCCCTACTATCGTTTCATCTTCTTTGTATAGATGCGAAGCAGCTTCTGAATTTCTCAATTCCTTTTCGATCTCTTTTATCTTTTTATCTGCATTTATTTTTCCATTCTCATTATCTTCTTCCAAAACGATAAACAATATTTGCTGATGAAAATGGTCATATACAATCATCTCTTTTATAAACATCAAATGTGCATCTGGTAAGCCAACAGCATCTGGCTTAGTTACAGGTATATTTTCATATTGCTTTATTATGTCATACCCAATGGTCCCTACTGCGCCACCCAAAAAAGGGATATCATTATTCTCTTTTTTCACCTCAATCTTACTCATATATTCTTTTATTGTATCCAATATTTTGCCAGTAACTTTTTTTTCTACATCCCCTTCAAGAATTGTAATATTTTCAGATATAGTTTTTATTGTCAGAAATGGGTTTTTACCTATTATTGAATATCTTCCCTTGATTTGATCTCTACTTTCAAGCAAAATCCCTATTTCATCTCCTACATATTTCTGGTATATACTAATCGGAGTATCTAAGTCCCCCATTATTTTTTTTATATAAGGTTTTAAAATTTTATTTTCCATAGCTTCTGTCGAAGTTAAATAACTACGACTTTTCACCTCCTGTTTTCACTTTTTCTATTATAATTAACTTATTTTCATCTAAAATTATATTTCAATACGAAATTTTATTACATTACTTTGAATTAAGTAAGCAAGACAAGCTTTCATGGCGGCCTAAAATATCTCTGCATTATAAATCCCCTTTCAATTTTCTCTTATTATCAAAAACAAAAAAAGCCTGGTTAACAGGCTTTAATTTATATATAATAAATTATACTTTTTTATCAATTTATATCACGGAGTATATGAAAACTCCTGATAATTCCTATGCCTTCAACCTTTTTTGGAAGACGTCTTAGATTGAGATACCATCTTCCGCAAAATATTTAATTGGATTATCAGATTTTACTATACTCCACCACCAGCTAAATAATTTTGTTTTCATGGTATTCTCTCCTCTCTATCATAGTTTTTTGTATTATACCTTATTAATATTCATATGTCAAGAATTTTAATATAAGCAAAAA
>CAZDNU010000379.1:0-3391 GCA_964506865.1 uncultured Fusobacteriales bacterium
TAAAAGAAGGTGTAAAAGAATTTAATATTATTGCACAAGAGACGACAGAATATGGTAGGGATCTGTATGGAAAAAAGGTGCTCGCTGAATTGTTGGACAAGATGGCTAAAATAGATGGAGTGAAATGGATTAAAAATTTCTATACGTATCCTGATGATTTTAGTGATGAATTAATAGAGGTAATAAGCACCAATGAAAATATATGTAACTATATAGATATACCTATACAACACGTAAGTCCTGTAATATTAAAAAAAATGAACAGAAATTCTGACTTTCAAGCTCTGAAAGAAAAACTTTATAAAATAAGAGAAGTCATGCCGGATGCTTCATTTAGGACTTCTGTAATTGTAGGATTTCCAGGTGAAACGGATGAAGACTTTGAAATGCTATATAATTTTATGAAAGAATTTCAATTTGACTATGCAGGAATATTCAAATATTCACGAGAAGAGGATACAATTGCTTATGACTTGCCAAATCAAGTGGATGATGAGATAAAAGAAAGTCGTTGGGTAAAACTTTTGAATATGCAAAATAGGTTAGTTGAAGAAAAAAATAGAAAATATATAGGACAAATACTTGATGTAATTATTGATGGTATATCAGAAGAAAGTGAGTATATGCTTGAAGGACGAACAAAGTATCAAGCATACGAAATTGACGGTAAAGTGTTAATCAATGATGGTACAGCAAATGCAGGAGATATTATAAAAGTCAAAATAGAACAAAATTTTGATTATGATCTATTAGGAGGTATAGTTGATAATGAATTTGCCAAATAAGTTAACTATTTTTAGAATTGTAATGGTAATACCGTTTTTAGTGTTGCTTTCATTTAACTATCTAAGCATATGGTATGGATTAGGGGCAGCTACCATATTTATACTTGCATCAATTACAGATTTTTTAGATGGATATATTGCAAGAAAAAAGGGAATAATCACTAATTTTGGAAAACTAATGGACCCTTTGGCGGATAAAATTTTGGTGATATCAGCGCTTATATACTTTGTAGAGCTGCAGTATATTCCAGGTTGGATGGTAATTGTAATTGTGGCAAGGGAATTTTTAGTTACTGGAATTCGAACAATTGCCTCAGCAAAAGGAGACGTAATACCTGCAGGAGTATTAGGAAAATATAAAACAGCATCTCAAATGATAATAATACCTTTGGTTATATTACTAAAAGACAGTACTTTTAGTTTTCTATTGATGATTATTCCGGTGGTGTTGACAGTATGGTCCGGATATGATTATGTCAAAAATGCCAAACATTACTTTGAGTAGAGGAGGCGATAAGATGAAAATTGGATTTATAGGTGCAGGTAAAATGGGTGAAGCTTATATTGGTGCACTTAGCCAAGAAAATGAAATATATTTTTATGAAGTAGACCAAAATAGAAAAAAATATATAGAAGAGAAGTATAATGTAGAAGCGGTAGAAAAAATTGAGAGTTTAGTGAATGGAGTAGACTATGTAGTCTTAGCAGTTAAACCGAATATAATGGAGATAGTGATAGATGAAATAAGAAAATCAAATATTATCAAACTTGAACCAAAAGTTTTTGTATCAATAGCAGCAGGAGTAAAGATTAGTTCGTTTGAAAAATGGTTTGATTCGAAAGGTATAAAGCTGGTAAGAGTGATGCCAAATACACCTTGTCTTATCAAAAAAGGTATATCAGCTTATACAGCAAATCAAAATATAAGTAAAAAAGACTTGTCAGATATTGAAGATATATTAAAGGCAACAGGCGAGATAATACCGGCAAAAGAGGAAGAGTTAGATCTAGTTACTGCAATATCGGGAAGTGGACCAGCGTATGTTTTACTTATGATAAATAGTATTGCAGATGCTGGAGTGAGATTTGGACTAAAAAAAGATATGGCCTTAAGATTAGCGACGGAAACCTTCTTAGGTACAGCAGAGTTGCTAAAACAAAGTCAAGATCATCCTGAAAAATTAAAAGATAATGTAACTTCTCCAGGTGGAACTACAGCAGCCGGACTTGCAAAACTAGAAGAAAAAGGTGTAAGAAATGCTCTTATGCAGACAGTAGAGGCAGCCTATATCAAAGCAAAACAACTTGGAAAAGGAGAGTGAGTGCAATGTCTCCAATAGCAAGAATATTAAATTTAGTACTAAGTATATTTCAGGTAATATTACTAATACGTATACTATTGAGCTGGATCATGCCCCATGCAAGATATAGTTATAATAAAAATGAAATATTGGATTTAATTTACAAAATAACAGATCCAGTGTTGGAAAAAGTCAAGCTTATAGTGCCTCTAGGCCGTATGGCTATAGACTTGGGACCTATGCTTATATTGATAGGAATAGAGATACTTCGAGGACTTGTAATAAAGTACCTATAAAAAATTAAGTGAGTAAATAATTTTAGAGCAAGAAATTGTTTATTTACATAGTATTGTTAAAAAATTATCAAACAAGAATAAAAATGAACTCGACACGAAAGTCTACTTGGATAGATTATATATCTTTAATAAATATAAAAAAATAAAAAAAGGAAATAGAAGATGTACTTGGTATAAAAAACTGAGGGATGATATATTAGGAGGTTGTTATGAAATTAAAAGAAATATCAGAACTTTTGGAAGCTGAAATTGTTGCTGGAAAAGATAAAATCGAAAATATAGAAGTGGAATATGTAGGTGCAGCTGACCTAATGAGTGAAGTGCTTGCATTTACAAAAGAAAATGCTCTTCTTCTAACTGGATTGACAACACCGCAAGTGATAAGAACAGCTCAAATGGTAGAGTTAAGTGCAATTATATTTGTAAGAGGAAAGCGGCCACAGCCGGAAACTAAAAGACTGGCAGATGAATTAGGGATACCACTGCTTGTTACAAACGAACTTTTGTATACAAGTTGTGGGAAATTATATATGAAAGGCTTAAAAAATTGTTAAAAGGGGAAATTTTTACAATGGGCAATAAAGAAATGAAGATATTAGAACGGTATAAGACTTTTTTTAAAGATTTGACAGCCGGTAAAGTTATGAATCGGATGATTATATATTTAAAAGAGGAAAACAAAATAAAAGATGCAAAACTAATAATGAAAAATGAAAAAATTTCGGGTATTCCTATTGTAGGAAATGATAAGAGAGTTTCAAATATTATATCAACTGAGGATATAATTACTGCTCTTGAAAAAGGGCTGGTGGAGTCGGATATTAGCTCGCTTGGATCTAAAGATGTGGCTTGTCTACAAGAAGATGATAATTTCGAAAAAATAATTGAATTTTATGAAAAGTATGGATATGGAAGATATCCAGTAGTCGATAAAGATAAAAAACTACTTGGAATAATAACCAAGCATGATTTATTGTATGCTGTTGTTTCAAAATTATCTGTATTATAT
>CAZDNU010000380.1:0-4168 GCA_964506865.1 uncultured Fusobacteriales bacterium
TATCGTTTTAAAAGATTATCTGATGCGGTGAAACGTGTGAAGACAGATCCTTTTAAAGGGAATTTATGGAGCTTGTATGAAAAATAATATAAAAAAAGTCATTGGTGTAATTGAAGGCGATTGCTCGAACACCAAAACTCTTGCTGAAATCTTAGAGTATAAAGGAATAGAAGTAATTCCATTCTCATATCCTTATAACAAAGATTATGGCAAGCTTAAAAATGCTATTGATCAGCTTATTGAATATTTCAAAGTAGATTATTCCAAAGTAGAAAATATGCGTAAAATATTAAATAGTGTTCGTCAAAAAGCGATTAATTTTGATAAATTAACTTATACGGAAAATAACATCAGTGGATTTGAAAATCACTTACAACTAGTCTCATGTAGTGACTTTAATACAGATTATAAAAAATTTGAAAATGATATCTCATATAAAATATCAAACACAAAATTACAGACAAAATTTAATGATAAAGCTAGAATTGCATATATTGGTATCCCTCCTATGACTGGAGATTTATACTCGTTTGTAGAAGACTTAGAGGCTCGGATAGTCTATAACGAAGTACAGTATGAATTTGCTTTCCCGCGTTATAGTAATGCAGATAATATTTACGAACAATACCAAGACTATACATATCCATACAGTCTTAGCGATCGATTAAAAGAGATTAGACAACAAATAGAGCTTCGTAATATAGATGCAGTTATACACTACAATCAAGCATTTTGCCATCGTGCATTAGAAAGTATCATTGTCAAAAAAGAGCTTGATATTCCTGTTTTGAATATAGAAGGCGATAAATTAAATATACTAGATGCTAGAACTAAACTTCGATTAGAAGCTTTTATAGATATGATAAAAGATTTAAAGGTGATGAAAAAATGAAAATTTTAGGTATTGATTTAGGAAGTCGAGAAGTAAAAATGGTTGTTTTTGATAATCAAAAAATCATTTCTAAAAGTAAAATAAGTACTATGAAATTTTATAAAGAGTTTTGTACATTTGACGGTAAAATATCAGTTGATTTTCAAAAATTAAAATTTGATACTAGTATTGATGCCTTTATCTCTACCGGATATGGCAAAAATAACACAAATCTTAATGATTTTATAGCAATCAACGAGATAAAAGCACATGTATACGGGGCTTTATTTCAAACAGATATTAAAGATTTTGTTATGCTAGATATCGGTGGTCAAGATGTAAAAATAGTAAAAGTAGAAAAAGGTATCATCACAGATTTAGAGTTAAATGAAAAGTGTGCTGCGTCATGTGGACGATTTATCGAAAATATGGCATCTGTACTTGAAGTCGATGTTAATGAATTGGCTCTACATTACAAAAATCCTGTTGAGTTAAACTCTACTTGTTCTGTTTTTAGTGAATCTGAACTTATAGGAAAAATTGCAGAAGGATCTTCTATTGAAACACTTTGCGCAGGCGTGAATTATTCACTTTATAAGCGATTAAAGCCATTTTTCAATAAATTTAGAAGTGATACTTTAATACTTGCAGGTGGAGTTGCCAACAATAAAAGTATACAAAGATTTTTACAAGATGACTATAAAAAAGTAATTGTATTGGATGAAGCACAATATAACGGAGCCATAGGTTGTTGTTACTACGGAGAAAGGATGAATAACTATGAATAAAAAAGCTGTTGTACTTTTGTCTGGTGGACTTGATTCTACCACTGCTCTTTATTATGCCAAATCAAAAGGTTTTTCTGATATCTATGCTATATCATTTTTATATGGTCAACGTCATAATAAAGAGATTGAAATGTCAAAGAAAATTGTAGATAGATTAAATATAAAAGAACATAAAATCGTATCACTGGATATGAGTCTTTGGGGTGGATCAGCTCTTACAGATAATAATATTGATGTCCCTGATTTTGATGAAAATAACAAAGATATACCTGTAACATATGTGCCTGCCAGAAATATGGTATTTTTATCTATTGCTGCATCATATGCAGAAGCTGTAGGAGCGCAAGATATATTTATCGGAGTAAGTCAAGTAGATTATTCAGGATATGTAGACTGTAGAAAAGAGTTTATAGAAGCTATGGAAAATGCTATTAACAAAGGTACTGTTTGTGCTGTAGAAAATAATATGCCGATAAAAATTCATAGTCCGTTTATGTTTATGACTAAATCAGAGGAGATTGCATTAGGTAAAAAGCTTGGTGTAGATTATTCTCTTACTTGGTCATGTTATCGCGGAAGTAAATTGGCTTGTGGTACTTGCGACAGCTGTGTTTTGCGTAAGAAAGCATTTGAAGAGGCCGGATATATCGATCCCATAAAATACGAAAAATAGGAGGATTAGTTTATGTTTTATGTACAAAAAAGACTTGAAATATCTGCAAGTCATTATTTAGATTTAAACTATGAAAGTAAGTGTAGTAAACTTCACGGACATAATTGGATAATAAATGTATTTTGCAAAAGTGAAAAACTTAATAAAAACGGTATGGTCGTTGATTTTACTACTATTAAAGAATTGGTACATAATAAAATGGATCATGAAAATTTAAATGATATATTTGACTTTAATCCTACTGCAGAAAACATAGCTTATTGGATATGTCATAGTGTACCAAACTGCTATAAAGTAGAGATACAGGAGAGTGAAGGAAATGTCGCTATCTACGAATTATAAAATAAATGAAATATTTATGAGTATGCAAGGTGAAGGAGCTAATCTCGGAAAAAAGGTTATTTTTATTAGGTTTTCAGGCTGTAATATGGCTTGTCCCTGGTGTGATACTAATCATCAAACCTTTGAAAATATATCTATTGATGATATCTACAAGAAAATATCTCAATATGATTGTAACTCAATCATTATTACTGGCGGAGAACCTACTATATACGACTTAAGTCCCCTACTTAGTTTTCTTAAAAGCAAAAATTATTGGATAGGTATCGAAAGTAATGCTTCTAATTCTATGGACACTTATGCCCACTGGATAGATTATATAGCCATCTCACCAAAGGGAATTATAAATCAAAAAAAAGTAAATGAAATTAGAATTGTAAATCACAATATTGATTTAGATTATTTAAAAAATATCGAACATATTGTTTCAGCTGATAGATACTTTTTAAGTCCATTGGATGATAATGGGTCTATGAATATCAAAGAGACTATGGAACTACTTGGAAAAATCAATGAAGTCGGTCATTTTAACTGGAGTATCAGTTTGCAGTTGCATAAATTTGCAGGTATAGAGTAATCTTTTTATCATCAGGCGGAGCCGACACTCCCGCTGATTAAGTTCAAACACATGACGAAAATAAGTTTATGTTCTCACTATATATTTAATATATAGAAATCATCTATTATCTATATTTTACCCTTTAAAATAAACCCTTCTGGTCAAAATTTACTCATAAAATATCCAATTATTTGTTGCAAATTTTATTGAAAAGTGCTAAACTTTATCTTAGGATAAAGTTTTATTATATATTACATTCATTACATATACTTCTATCATCTACTTACAGGTAGAAGTTTTTTGTTTTTTGAAATTACTATTAAATTTTATATATAAGGAGTGAGCGCTATGAAAAATTCAGGTTTCCATCTTAAAATATTTATTTATTTTCTTTTTATGCCTTAAAAGTATAAGCTTTTTTATATTGTAAATAAATTAAGTTTAGCTTGTACATTGAAGTCATAAAAACAGGAGGCACATAAATGTTTTATCTTGGAATTTTAATCTTTGTATTTATATACATACTAATAATCACAGAACGAATACCACACGTTCTTTCAGCTATGTTAGGTGGTATATTAATGGTATCTCTTGGCATCCTTAATTCTGATAAAGCCTTTAGTTCGATTGATATGAATGTTATATTCCTTCTTATAGGTATGATGATTATAGTTCATATTACATCAGAGACAGGTCTTTTTCAATGGGTTGCCATTAAAATTGCACAAAAAGTGAAAGGAAATCCTTTTCCACTTATGTTTTTATTGGTTATCATCACAGCTGTCTTTTCAGCTCTTTTAGACAATGTGACAACTATATTGCTTCTTGCACCGGTTACTATACTTATTACCGAGCAAATGGAGCTCGATCCGTTGCCTTTTCTTATTGCAGAAGCTATTGCGTCAAATATTGGAGGGACAGCGACACTTATTGGT
>CAZDNU010000381.1:0-1730 GCA_964506865.1 uncultured Fusobacteriales bacterium
TCTGCTATATATTTTTTTAAGTTCAATTTATTTACCTCATTTCTTTACAATATATGATATTATACATTATCAAGAAAATAATTTCAATGATTTTTTGAAATAATAAGAGCAGTCCCTGTAGTCTTTATAAGGACTGCCCCTATTTATTTCAAAAAGTAAGATATTTTTTTTCGATATTTTTCCGACATCTCTTTTGCCGCTTCATATAGCAACTCATCTAAAGTCTTACAATATAGTTCATCTTGTGAATAGCTGTCATATGCTCGTTCATTACCAGAAAAACTATGCCATTCTACTTTATCTCGAACAGAGATAGTCATTGTATCAATATCCATTATTCTATTTCGATGCGGGTCTATCATCTTGCTACTTAGATTTATAGTCAGATATGTATCTTTTTCATAATCATAACGCGTAGCATATACATTTCTATATATATCTTTGCTTATATACTTTTCTTCTTCTGCACTCCACACCTTTTCAGTTTTGTACTTAACACTTGATTCCAAATAAGTTTTTTCCACCCTTACTGTTGGATCTCTATATAAAATACTGTCTATTTGACTTGTAACTATAATATCTATTCCGGTTTCATTACTTATTTTTTTTATTTTTTCAAAGTCGTTCTTTTCTTCATCATTTATATACTTTAGCCATCTAGACTCTGCATAAGACGTAATATTGCAAAATTCCGATATCTCTCTATCCATCATAAGCCAGTCCAAGCCATTATTATAGATAACTTTTTCAATTATTATGCTTTCGGACATACTGGTATAATTTTTGATTGGAAGTATCAATACATTCAGCATAGCTTTCTCTTTACTGCTTTTATATAGTTTATCAGCATCATTATAATTTTTTCTAAATTCCAGTACCTTTTTATAAGCTTTGGCTATAGATCTATGTTCCCATTTATTATTAGCTGTTTTTTCTTTTCTCTTAGCAAATTCATAATAAAACTTGGCTCCTGCATCTTTGATAGGCTCGATACGTCTACTATAATCTATTATTTTGATTTTGTTTTTCCCTTCATCCAAGTAAACTTCAGCAATATTTTTATTTATTTTTATTAAATTTTTATATACATCTAGTAGTTCTTCATATTTTGTAGCTTTATCTTGCATTTCCAATATTTTTATTTTATTTTCATAATAACGTCTAGACATTATCACTGTATCTTCAAAATCTTTTACTAATTTTTTATTATTTGGATCTAGTTTGAGTAGTTCTGCTAGCTTCTCTATCGCCTTAGAATACTCATTTTTCTCTTGATACATTATATTTTTTTTATATAGTTTTCTTTTTTCACTGCATGCACTAAACATTAAACTTGCAAGTGTTAGTATCAAAATAATATGCAATTTTCTTTTCAATTTCTTCATCTCCCCTACAAAACAATCTTTACACATTTAACGTCAGTGCTATATTTTATATGCTATACAATCTAATTCAATTAATACATTTTTTGGTAATTTTGAAACTTCAACTGTAGCTCTAGCCGGCTTTCCAGTAAAATATTTCCCATATACTTCATTCATTACTGCAAAATCATCTATATTTTTTAGGTATACTGTTACTTTTATGACATTTTCCAACTTTGTACTTCCAGCTTCCAATATTGACTTTATATTTTGTATAACTTGCTTCGTTTGCTCTTCTATACTATCTCCAACTATATTACCTTCTTTATCTAGTGGTATTTGCCCAGAACAATACACAATTCCATT
>CAZDNU010000382.1:0-7582 GCA_964506865.1 uncultured Fusobacteriales bacterium
TCAAAATAATTTTTTATGCCTGTATTTTTTATAAACCAATTTATCTTATGAGGTCTAACCCCCACTTGCACTATTCCGGGTTTATCTAGACGTCTGACACCTACATATTTATATAATTCTTTATCTGCTCCACGTTGTTGGTAATCTTGTGCAAGCTCAAATTCCGGATCTTTTATTATCTGCATAAAAGGAAGAGTTTGTTCGCTTGATTTAAAATCAAAGCCTATATTTTTTTCATCTGTACCTACTTCTATTATTCCATTTTGATTCATTATATATATCTCATCCAGTTCTACATAATTTGCCAGTTTTTTTAGATTATCTATCTCTAAGTAACTTGGATCATCTTTTATGATTTCTGCTACCAATCTTGCTTGTTTTAAATAATTATCATCCAATTCCGATAAGAGACTTTTCATTACTCTCTCTTTAGTCTCTTCCTCTATTATTATTTTATCAATATATTCCATATTAATATTACTTATTAGTTTTTTTACATTGGTATTGCTCATATAGTTTACCAATAGAAAGGTTATCCCAAATACCAACATCAATAATATTAACAAAGGCATAAACATCTTATATACAAGCTTTTTTTTCATAATTCTCCTCCTCACAAATCACGCAAATTAATTTTATTATCTATCTTAAGGCAGAGCTGATACTCCCACCCAATTAAGTTCCATTTTATTTTATAACATGGGACTATTTTATGCAATTTCCAATCCTAGTTTTTTTAATAAAAGAGAAAGTTGTATCCCGTATATATCCATTTCCGTGTCTTTCAAAACTATTTTTTTAGGACTTTTTTCACTTACAATCTCCTTCCACAAATCAAAAAAATCAAGTATTTCTTCATATTTTAGTCTTTTTTGCATATACATAACTTCGTAATCTTTCTCATCAAAATCAATATTCTCTTTAGAAGATATTAAAATAAAATATATATCTCCTACTTCCATTTGAGTCAATATCTCTTCTAAGTCTGCCTCACTCTCATAAATTATTGTGTATTTAGATGATTGACTCTCCAATAAATCCTCTTCACTTGGTTCCGAATCAATTACTTCACCTATTTCTTCCAAGTTATTTTTGACCATTATTTTTTTCAACTCAAACATCTCAGCTTTTTCATCGAAATATACTTCCATTTTATATAATTTTTTCCTGTTTCTCTCTAATTCATTATTTAGATTTTCTAGTTCATTTTGGGATATCGCTCCTGGCTTTTTTATACCATCTATTACACTGTCTATCTTTGCACTCATATTGTCTATTTCTTCTTTTTCATCTTTTAGATCTTTATTAAACTCAAAATGCTTTTTCAAAAACAGATCTTTTCGAATTTCAAGTCTTTTTCTCAGTACATTTACGCTTTCTATTATCACGTCCACAAAATCATCCGTAATATCTATTTTTCTTTCTTTTATATCTATAAATATATCCTCCAGCTTATGTGCAAAGCCTTCTAAGCAATATAAATCAATCATAGAACTTGCACCCTTTATGCTATGCATGGTTCTCATTATCTCTTCTATTACATCATCATCAAATATCCCCTTTGCATCCAATATCCTATCTATACAGTTATCCAACATATCTGCAGTATCTTCAAAAAATAATTCTAGCATGTCTTTATCCATTATATCCAGCATCAGCCTCACCCCTATACATCAGCAAAAAACTTCATCATATATATTTCTTATGTCCAATATTAAAGCAACTTCACCATTTCCCAATACTGTTCCACCATTAAATCTATCCATTCCCTTATCTTTTATGCCTAATTTTTTTATTACGATTTGTTGTGTATCCAGTACTTCGTCTACCATAATGGCCGCCTTGCCTTTGTAGGTATCCACCAATAGTATTGTAGCTTCTGTGGGATTTATTATGGCTTCCTCTATATCAAATATTTCATGAAGTCGTAGCAGTGGAAAATATTCTCCTCTGATATCCAAAATATCTTTTTTCCCTTTTATTTGTTTTATATTTTTTTCTTTCGGCTGCAAAGATTCCATTATACTCAATATAGGCAATACATATATGTACTCTCCTACTCTTACCAACATACCATCTATTATCGCCAATGTAAGTGGCAATCTTATTTTAAATGATGTAAAATATCCTTTTTTACTCTCTATTTCTACTTTTCCACCAATTGATTCAATCTCATTTTTTACTACATCCATTCCGACACCTCTACCAGAAATCTCTGTTACTTTCGACTTTGTAGTAAATCCATGGACAAATATAAGCTCATATATCTCCTCATCAGTTAATGCCTCTTCTACATTTATGACATTTTTAGCTACTGCTTTTTCAAATATCATATCTTTATCTAGACCTTTACCATCATCAAATACTTCTATTATTACTTCGCCTTCTTTGTGATAAGCTGTAAGTCTGATGTTGCCTTCTCTACCTTTCCCATTAGCTAGTCTAGTTTCCATATTATCTTCTATGCCATGATCCATGGAGTTTCGAATCATATGCCGTAGCGGTACTATTGTTCGCTCTATTATCGTTTTATCAATCTCTGTTTCGCCACCATATATTTCAAAATTAACCTTTTTACCCAACTGTTTTGACATATCCCTTACCATACGTTTAAATTGAAGAAATGTGCTACCCACTGGGATCATTCGTATTGATAGTACATTCTCTTGCAATTCCTTGGTTATAGTGTCCAAGTCATTTACTATTTTTTGAAATTCCTCTAGTTTTTCCTCTTTTATGTACTTAGAAAATACCTTTAGACTTGAATGTGATACTATTAGTTCTCCTGCAATATTTACCAGTTTATCCAATTTTCCTGTATTTACACGGACTGTTTTTATCTCTTTTTTTACATCCCTTACAATTACTTCCTGTCTATCTCTTTTCTTTATTTCTACTTTCTTTCTTAGCTTTGGCTCCAATTTATGCTCCACTTTCTCATTTTTAATTCTCTCATTTCCATTATCTTTATCACCTTCTACTTTTTTCCCCACTATTTTAAAAAATTTAGTCTCTATTTTACTAGCAAGTAGTGATTCTAGTTCATCATATCTAGTATTTTCTATCTCAATATATACTTTTAAATATAATTTTTGGGGATCAAACTTAGTCAAGTCAGGTATTCCTTCTTCTAGATAATCTATTTTTATGACATTTCCTATTTTATACAGATTTTCTTTTAAATCTTCTATATCAAATTCAGGAAAACTTTTCCCATGAAAATCTATCACCGCTCGGTAACTTTCATCTCCGCTACTTTCTTCAATTATATCTTGCATCCCATCTATCTCAAAATCCATTCGTATTTTGTTTATACAATCCAATATTTCAGGAATAGCATCTATACTGTCCTCTGTCCAAGACTCTTCTAAACTATGCATAATATCCACATAGTCTGTTTTACCATATATTTTAAAGTTACCCTTCAAAGTATGTAAACTTCGCTTTACTTTGTCACTTACTTCTTTAGAGTTAGTACTTTCATAGGAAATCACATCATTTTCCAAAGCTTCTAATATCTCTTTCATCTCTTCTAAAAAAACACTTTGATATTCAGGAGAATTTATATCTATTTGATTCATTGTGCCTCCCCTCTATCTTTCATTAATGATTTTAATTTCTCTGCTATTTCTTCCGGATCAAGCACATCATTGACGCATTTTTTTTCTATGGCTGCTTTTGGCATTCCAAATACTACGCTGGTTTTTTCATCTTGAGCTATCGTATAGCCCCCTGTTTTATAGACCATTTCCATTCCATTTGCACCATCTTTTCCCATTCCTGTCATTATTACTCCTATTGTATTTTCCTTTGCGTACTTAGCTGCAGAATATAATGCTAAATCCACCGAAGGACGATAATGATTGTAGGGTTTATCATCTTTTATAGAAATATAATATTCATCATCCTCATTTTTCTTGATATATAATTGCCTGTTTCCTGGAGCAATTATAACTTTTCCTCGTAAAATTTTTTCTTTGTCTTCTCCTTCTTTTATGTACATATTACAACTTATATTTAATCGCGTAGCATATGATTCAGTAAAGCCAGCTGGCATATGCATCACTACTACTACTCCATAATAATCTTCCGGAAGATTTTTTAATACCCTATATACTGATTCTGGTCCTCCGGTAGATGCGCCTATTATTACTACTTTCTCGCTTTTTTTGAGATCTACCGTATCTTTTCTTTTGTCAATATCTATAAATTTAAATTTATTATTTTTTTTGACATATATTCCAGCATGTATTTTTTCTAATATCTCGTTTGCACTTTTTTTGAGATCTTCAGATGATGATATTTGTGGTTTTTCTACTACATCATATGCCCCCAATTCCAAAGCTCTTAGTTCTATCTCATTTCCTTTACGTATCAGCGAACTTATTATCAAAGTAGGAACTGGATAATATTTTTTTAAATTTTTCAAAAATGTCAGTCCGTTCATTTTAGGCATATCTATATCCAAAGTAATAATGTCAGGCTTCTTTATCGCAATAATATCACGCGCTTCATAAGGATTTGATGCTTTTCCTATTACTTTGATATCCGGCTGTGATTCTAATATATCTTCTAAAAGTTTTTGGACTAAAATCGAATCATCTACTATAAGCACTTTTATCGCCAAAATATCAACTCCTATATACTATTTTATCTTCGTGCTCAACTAATGAAAATACTAGTTTCAACTACAAATTTATTTTCATATGAGGAAGCCCTATTAAATTAAGTCTTCATTTATTTTCCAACATTTATTTATCTCTACAAAATTCAAAAAATCAGTACTTGCTTCTTTTTTTCTAGTACCCCTCTTTTTTATACAATAAATAAAAAAAAATCCTTTTTTTTATTGAAAAATTTCTCGTTTAATGTTAAAATTATAATTAAAATAATATAACTATCAGGAGGTAAATTTATGCGTAGTCTTTCAGGTATCCAACCAAGCGGTACTCTGCATCTTGGAAATTATTTTGGTGCCATAAAACAATTTATAGAAAATCAATCAAATTACGAAGGATTTTATTTCGTTGCTGATTACCACGCTCTCACGAGCACCCCAGATCCAGCTTTACTAAAGAAAAATACTTATGATATAATTCTAGATTATATCGCATTAGGTCTTGATCCAAAGCAATCTACAATATTCTTACAATCTGATATCCCTGAGGTGACAGAATTAACATGGATTTTGAGTAATGTCACTCCTGTGGCTTTATTAGAGCGAGCTCATTCATATAAAGATAAGGTAGCCAAGGGTATCGCACCCAACCAAGGTTTGTTTTTATATCCTGTCCTTATGGCTTCTGATATACTTATCTATGATTCTGATGTAGTCCCTGTGGGCAAAGATCAGAAGCAGCATGTGGAAATCACTAGAGATATTGCTACAAAATTCAACGCTAGCTATGGTGAGGTTTTCAAACTTCCAAAAGATATAATAAAAGAATCAGTAGCAGTTGTACCTGGGACAGATGGACAAAAAATGTCCAAATCTTATCAAAATACAATTGAGATGTTTGCTTCAAAGAAAAATCTAAAAAAACAGGTTATGAAAGTAGTAACTGATTCTACTCCACTGGAAGATCCAAAAAATCCAGATAATTGTAACGTCTTTGCTCTTTATAAATTATTTGCAAATGAATCACAAGCGAGTGAACTAAGACAAAAATATTTAGCTGGAAATTTCGGTTATGGTCATGCAAAAAAAGAACTTTTAGAATTAATCTTAGAGTACTTCAAACCATATAGAGAAAAACGTGAAGAATTAGAAAAAAATATGGATTATGTAAGAGATGTACTAAAAGAAGGTGCCCAGCGAGCACGAGCTATTGCTTCTCAAAAAGTAAAACAAGTAAAAGAAGCTGTGGGATTGATCGGAAATATATATTAAAAAAAGCAGGCAAAGCCTGCTTTTTTAATTATTTTCAAACATTATCATTCCAGCATTTCTAGCATCATTTTCTTTTTCTTTCCTATACGAAAAAAACTTATTACTACAAAATGTACATATATTTGACCGTATTATATTTTTATCTTCTATTCCCATATTTTTTAATGTATTATAGTTCAATATCTCATTATCAAAATATAGCTTTTCATTTCTTTTTTCGAATACTCCCTTTAGCAATTTCGAGCTATATTTTTTAGAAAATTTATCATACAAATCTTGCCCAACTTCATAACAGCATTTTTTTATTCCAACCCCCAATGCAATTAGAATATCATCCTTTTGACTTTTAAACTCAGACTCCATCTTTTGTATCGCCTTGTTTAGTATCCCATCATACGTCCCACGCCACCCGGAATGCAGTCCGGCTATTATTTCCAATTTTTTATCCATAATAAATATAGGAAGACAATCAGCATACTTTAACACTATGATTATATCTTTTCGCTTGCTTATAAATCCGTCTATATTGTCAAGTTTACCCGGCACATCATTTTCCCCTATTATTTTTATATTAGCGGAATGTGTTTGTTTTGCATAAAAAATATTTTTCGTATCTTTAAAGTTTTTTAAAAACTTTATAATATGATTCTCGTGCAAACTTTCTAATGCTTTGTCTGAAAAATCTCCAGCATTTCGCTTTGTAAATATAGCATGTACTTTATTTTTTGAAAACTCGTCTACATAATAATAATTATTTTTTTCCTTATACATTTTACCCCTTTCTAAAAATCATCAAAATCCTCATCTAATGGTATTATATCCTCTGGTGAAATATTTTTTGTTGTGTTAGATTTTGTTGACTTTGATCTATACTCATTTCTTTTAGTATCTACAGGCTGTATGCCCTTGCTATTATGATTATTGTTTTTTTCATGATTATCTCTTTTTTCTTTTTTCACTTTTCTTTTATTGCTGATCTTATTATTTTCAAATCCTTGTCTGCTAATAGTCTCTCCATATACCAAATCTTCTAATTCGCGTACTATCTGCTTCATAGACATTGATTGTGCTTCTAATTCTTCTGCAGATGCTGCCCCTTCTTCTGCTGTAGCAGCTATTGTCTGAGTTACTTTATCCATTTGAGAAACCGCTATATTTATTTGCTCTACTCCTCTAGTTTGTTCATCACTGGCTGTTTTGATTTCATCCATCAATTCTCTTACTTTCATTGTTTGTGAAACAATATCTTTTAAATATACAGACACTTCTTCTGCTATTTTCACGCTTTTTTCTGATGTTTTGGTATTCTTTTCTATCTTTTCAGCTGTATCTTTTGCTGCTTTGGCACTTCTTCCAGCTAGATTTCTTACCTCTTCTGCCACCACTGCAAATCCCATACCAGCATCTCCTGCTCTTGCTGCTTCTACTGCTGCATTCAATGCCAAGATATTTGTTTGAAATGCTATATCATCTATTATTTTTATTATTTTATGTATCTCTTCACTTGAGGTATTCATTTCCTGTATTGCTTCAAGCATTTTTTCCATCTCTTTATTTCCATTTTCAGCTGTGCTTTGAGCTTTAGCTGAAAACTCAGATGCATTTTTTGTATTTTCGCTGCTTCGTTTTATCATTGAAGTCGTCTCACTTAAAGTTGCAGAAGTTTCTTCTATTGAGGCTGCCTGCTCATTA
>CAZDNU010000383.1:0-6911 GCA_964506865.1 uncultured Fusobacteriales bacterium
ATTTGTTTATCAAATGATGGTAATATATTTTGTTTTACCATTTTTATATATTCAAACGTTGTATACCGTTTAAATGATTGCATTATTTTTGAAACGTTACCCGTAGGGGCGGATTCTATATCCGCCCTGTTGTTTTGGACATTCCGTATTCTGGGCGGAAATGGATTCCGCCCCTACATATAATATTTGTCGTTATCCCATTTTTGGGGATTGTTTTTTATATATTCTGATATTTTTTGGTATGATTTTTCATTACGGATTATTACATCATAATAATTCCGTTGCCAAATTTGTTTATCAAATGGTGGTAATATATTTTGTTTTACCATTTTTATATATTCAAACGTTGTATATCGTTTACTGGATTGTATCTCATTATTAAAAGTTCCCCCTAATAAACATCTATCCTCTTATTCTCACTAACAGCCTTCAATAAATTCTCTTTTATCTCCTCTATTTCAGTTTCTAACTTCTTAATATATTCATCAACTTGCTCTTTGCTCTCTAAACTTTTACCTTCAATTCTCTTTCTTCTAATAGAAATTCTCTCTTTTTTCTTCTCTTTTCCATTTGCAACATTAATCCAATTCTCTTTTTCTTCTTCTGCTTTTTCTAACTCTCTTTTTATTACTTCTATTTCGCTAGAACTCTCTACTTTTATTATTGATTTGTTAAATGCTTCTGTTACTTCTCTAATCAGTTCATCAACATTATCTTTTTCTTTTAATACAGCCATAACTTCATTTTCAAATGACTTAACCTTACTAATGACAAATTCAATATACTCTGCTTTTAATTGAGACTCTATCTTATTTAATTGCCCAGACAGTTGAAATACATTTGTATCATTAGTTTTGCTTAATATATTTAATAAATCATCATATTTCTTGTTAATTTTTTCTACTATAAAGTCGCTTTCTTTCGTATCTTTAAATTTATTTATAAACTCTTCTCTTTTTATATCTATTTCTTTTTTTATATTATCTTTCTCATTATCAATTATCTCTTTTATCTGCTTATCAATTTGAGTAATATGATCTGTTATTTTATATAAATCATGATATGGATGCTTGTTTGTTAAAATACTAATAATCTCTTTTGCATCACTACAGTTTTTTAATTCTCCATAACAAATATTAAACTCTAATTCATCTAATTTCTTTATCCCACTATCAAATAAAGATTTTTTAGTTTTTCCAGCTTCAAAGAAATCAAATACTGTATCTGCATTAGTCTTTATTTCATCTAAGTCATCAAACTCTTTAATAATATTATCACATAGCTCTTTTTCATTTTTTGAATTATCTAAGATTTCTTCTAACAGATCTCTATATTCTTCTAAATCAGATTTACCTGGATACTCATATTTTTTATTTCTACCGTATTCACTTCTTATTACTTTTTGTGTTAAATTTTTCTTACCGTCTATTAAAAATCTTGCTTCTTTCTCAAATCTATTTTCATCAAATTCTACACTAACACCATATAGTTTTTTTAGTAAACTAATAGCTTTTCTAATAGCTTCTATATCTCTGTCACCCTTAGGCATAATCAATAATTTCTCTTGGTTACTACTTTTAGCCCTAGTAATTATATCTACAGCTGATTTATTATCTATTTCTACTTCTTCTCCATCATATTTTAAAATGATTCTAGAAATTACAAAAAGCTCTGTAACTATTCCTTGAATATCTAAAACATCCCACCCAAATGGAGTATCACTAAATTTATCCACTAATTTTTTCATATTAATTATGTCATGCCTATCATCTAAATCCCTCATATAGTTTTCAAGCTCTCTAATAGCTTCATAATTAGGGTTAGAGCTAAACTCTTTTTCAATATTAAAAAGAGTTCCACTACTATAGTCATAGCTAAGAATATTTTTTATTTTCTTCTCATCATAATGAGATTTTATAAGATTTGCATTTCTGTATACAGTCATTGCATATCTTTCCATACCTTCTTTTAAACGCTCACTTGGACTTTTAGATTTAACTTCTATTTCATTTCCATTTAAGAAGAATCTTGTTTTTTCTAAAGATTTATCTACATAATCTTTTATTCTAGCATATCTCCCTCTTTTTTCACTCTGCTTAATTTGCAATATTCTTAATATACTGTCTACGGGATTTGTTGCCATTTTATCACTTACATATCTATCTATTTGTAAATATTCTCTTATCTCTTCCATATAATTATCAATATTTTCTAATCTTACAAATAAAGTTCCCGGATCTCTTTGAGTATACATTCTTAAAGAGCTTTCATTATTATGTTCATCATGATAAGGACTCATTAAATGACAAACTAGTTTATTATTTTGTTGTGAAAAGAACTGTTCATCAATTTTTTTCCCAAAACTATAACTATTCCCAGTATCTTTAACTCTTATTTTGTTTGTATTCAATATTCCCTCAAAAATTATACTATTAAGCTGTCTTAATAACTCTACATTATCTATTTTTACATCTTTAATTTCTCTATTTACATCTTGCTCATCATCTGTTAAGAAGAAATACTCGTCTCCATTTCTTTGAACTAAATATTGTTTTTCTAATCTTCTCAGACCTTTTTCTATATTTTTCTTAATATCTATCCTATTATCTTTTACGTTTGCAACCATAAAACTAGCTAAATTATCTACATTAGTTTTTATTTCATCTATTCCTTTTAGCAAGAATAATAACTTTAATAAATTAACTTCAAACTCTTCCATTCCAAATTGTTCTTTCGCTTGAATTATAGGCCTTCTTACTGTATCATCAAGAAATTGCTCCATAGAGTTATAAAAGTCATGAAATGGAACTAATATTCCTATCTCTTCATTTATAATTTTATTCCCTGCTGAATGAAATGCATCTAATAAAGACCTTTCTCCCTTAGATTGATGTTGACCTGAATGGGACATTTTTCTTATTTTTTCAAATACTTTCTGTAATAACATAAATTGATATGGAACAAAAGGATATGAGTCTGCAAACTCTTTTTCATCTTCATATAAATGCAATTTAAAATCATTTTTCTCAAATGTTATTAAATTTTCTATATCTATTCTTTTATCTTCATAAAAACTTTTTAAACTGGCTTTTGCTTCTTCTTTTTTATCTAATAATCTTTTCTTAATTACTTCATCTACATTTGAAGAAGATAACGGCAATCTTGTTTTAAATCTATCCTGTATTTTAGAATAATCTTGTATTTTTACAGTCTTTTGATTAATTATCTCAGTTATTCCTTGTTGTGCTGTAACCATAACCCAAATCTTTCCTCTTATTATTTTTCCAATTTCTTCTACGACAGATTGTAAGTTTAATATCAAATCAGATTTATCGCCGATAAATTGACCTATCTCATCTATTAAAAATACTAATCTTCTTTTATCTCCTATTTTATCTAAATACTCTACTAATAGCTCTGTAAAACTTTCAGCTGAAATAGATACTGTTTTTTCTTGCTCCAACCATCTCTCTGCAGCATCTTCATCAAAACCTTTTAACTCCATTTCTTTTACAACTTCTAAAAATTGATTTTGTCTAAAATCGAAGTTTTTCCTGTCTTCTTCCCATTTATATCCTGTTTTTTCTTCATACAGTTTTTTATATTCTTCAAATTTATCTTCTCTCCAAAGAAATCTCTCAAATTCTGCAAGTTTCAAATCATCTCTAAAAAAACCCATAAATTCATTGAATTTTCTTTGAAAAGCAACTATTATGCTATTTTTACTGCTTATTCCGTCTTGGTCACTAATTTTCCCAATATCAAATAAAATTATATCTGTTTTAATTTCAGAAGCTTTTTTCAAGTTTCCATAAAGAATCTTATCATCTGTTTTCTCTTCGAAATAATCAGCTACATTTTTCTCTCCAAATTCTCCATTTTCAATTATATTCCCTATCATTTTTAATAAATGAGATTTACCTGATCCAAAAAAACCAGAAATCCAAACACCTATATTTTCAGTTTGACTATTGAATGATTCCGCATAATTAGAAAATAACTTTTGCATATTTCTTGCAATCTCTTTTGTTATAACGTATTCTTCTATTTCATTTTGAATTATAGCTTTATCCTTAACTCCAGCTTTAATTACTCCATTTATTTCTCTTTTTATGTCTTTTTTAAATATATCAATTATTGGCATCTATTTCCTCCCATTTTTTTATAAAATCTTCTCAATAATACTTAATCTCTTCTTTCCAAGTATCTTTTTTACCTTGAAAGCAACTTCATTATCTAAATAAAATTTATCCTTATTGCTATTAATAATACTGCTAACAGCATTCTCCATCTCTTCTGTGACAATTTCACCTTCAAAGTATATATCAATAACTCTTTTTAATTCACTCGCTAAGGCCTCTTGACTTGTAAAGTATTGAAGCCATTTAAAACTACTACTATTCATTTTGCCTCCTACAAATATATTTTAAATAGAACTATTTTCGACCTAATATCACCCTTTTATTATAACATATGTTTTATGGTAAAGTCTATTGAGAGATTGATTAATATTTCTATTAATGCATTATAAATCAAAAAAACGAAATATAGCACTCCACTCTATGAACTGCTGTATCTCGATTAATCCACTTAACTTTTTATTTACATTTAAAATACTAATTTACCTTCAATAATTCTTCAAGTTCATCAATTTATTTTCTTGCTTATGCGTTCCTTTATTAACTCTAATTTATTTAGGTTCTATAATATTTATGGGATGATTAAGAAATTCTTGGCATAACTAAATTTCTAAAATCAGAATTTTTTTATCTCATAAACTTCCCTTTTCTCATCTGTTCTATCCCTTATTTTTCAAGGGGTCAATTGCCCCTATTTTCTCTATTATCACTAGTTTTTTGTATTTTTCAAAATTTTTGGTACTATTTGGGTACGATTTTTTATTATTATTTTCCCTCTAATAAAAAATCAATTATATTAATTACTTTTATTCCTGAAAAATCATTAAATATATTTTTATCCATAGTTAGTATAACTTTAGGATAATTATCTGCTATCGAATAAAATGGCCTTAACTCTCTCTCTCTTGTCTTTTCATCTAGAATACTTGCAGATACTTGATAGTATATTTTTTCATCTGGTTTTATTGCAACAAAATCAATTTCATATAAACCTGTCTTCCCTATATAAACTTCATAGCCTCTTCTTAATAATTCCAAATAAACAATATTTTCAAGCACATGCCCATAATCTGTATTTCTCAAACCAGTTATGTGATTGCGAATTCCCATATCTACAATATAGTATTTTTCTAATGTCTTTAGAAACATTTTCCCTTTAAGATCAAATCTATTTGCTTTGTATATTATAAACGCACTTTCAAGCATTTTTATATAGTTATCTATTGTTTCGCTAGATGTTTTTCTAGCATTACTTGTTAAATAATCACTTATTTTTTTTGTTGATACAATATTTCCAACATTTACAGCAATAAATTTAAATAAATTCTCTAACAAAGATGCATCTCTTACACTATTTCTTTCTATTACATCTTTTAGTAAAACCGTATTATATATCCCATCTAAAAAAAGTGGTATTGTCTCAATATTATCAATTAAATTTATAATTGTTGGTAAAGATCCAAACTTTAAATACTGATCAAATATTAGCTCCATATTTTCATTTTTCTCTATTTTAAGAAAATCTAAATATTCTTTAAAAGATAATGGAAGCATTTTAATTTCGACATATCTACCTGCTAATAACGTTGAAAGCTCTGAAGATAATAAATATGCATTAGAACCTGTAATATAAATATCAAAGTTAGAATCAAGTAAAAAAGAGTTAATCACTTTTTCCCATGATTTTACCTGCTGTATTTCGTCTAGAAGTAAATAGTACTTCTGATTTGAATTAGTAATTTTTTCTTTAATATAATTATGAAGTTCTTTATCTTCTGTTATATCGTTATATTCAAAAGATTCAAAATTCATTCTAATAATTTGATTTTCTTTAACTCCATTTTTTAATAAAAATTCTTCGAATAATAAAAGAATAGTTGATTTACCACAACGCCTAATTCCAGTAATCACTTTAATTAATGGCTTATCTTTAAAATTTATCAATTTATTTAGGTACTGCTCTCTCTTATTCATCGTTAACCTCCACAAATAAAAATATAGTTTTTTCATTTGTAATATTATAACTTAAATAATTAAACTTGTAAAGTTTTTTTCAGTTATAACTAAAAAATCTCTTAAGTTATTCTTTATAATTGTATTACAATATCTAACTTTTCTATACTCCTACTGCTGCTAAGCAGATTTTCAACAGGGTTAAATTATCTCTATTTTCTCCATTATCACCAGTTAAGGAACTTTTAAACTTAATTTGTAATACTGAAAAAATTCTTTAATTCTGTATCAGAAAACTCTCCTATCCATTTTTCTCCACTTGATACTACTAAATCTGATATCTCCTTTTTATTCTTTATAATCTCATTAATCTTCTCCTCAAAAGTTTCTTTTGTGATAAATCTATATACCATTACATTTTTATTATGACCTATTCTATAAGCTCTATCTTACAGCTGGATTCCACCATAAATCAAAATGAATTACATTCGTAGCTTTAGTTAAATTTAATCCTGTTCCTCCTGCTTTTAATGATAGTATCATTGTACTCATAGCTTCATCATTTTGAAACCTTTCAACAAATTCATCTCTTTTTTACGTGTAACTCCTCCATGTAAAAACTGAATTGCTAAATTAAATTTTCCTCTATTAGTTTACTTAATAAATCCCCCATCTCTTTATACTGGGTAAATATCAATACTTTTTCAAGTAAGTCAATCAATAATTTCTTCCAAAAATCTTTACTTGCTTCTTCATATTTTTCCTACAATTATTTTACACTATCATTAACTAATATTTCTATTAATGCATTATAAATCA
>CAZDNU010000384.1:0-3413 GCA_964506865.1 uncultured Fusobacteriales bacterium
ATGGTGGGGAGCAAAATGGCTTGAAGCGTTTAAAAATATAGATATACAAAACAGGCTTTTTCGTGGAAAATCATATGCTACCGAAGGAAATGTAAAAAATATAAAAATAGTTGATGGAGAAATTTTGGCAGAGGTAAAAGGAAGTCAGCCCTATCCATATATAGTAACTATAAAAATGCAACAATATACCGAACAAGAAAAAAATAATATAATGAAAATACTGGAAAGAAAAAAAAGTTATATTGCGAAAATGTTGTTAGGGGAGATGACAGAAGAATTATTGGAAGAGTTTGGCAAATGCAATATAAATTTATTTCCGGATAATTGGCGAGATATAAATGCAAAATGTAACTGCATGGACTGGGCCGAACCCTGCAAACATACAGCAGCAGCTATATTCTTAATTGCAAACGAGATAGATAAAAACCCTTTTATAATATTTAGAATTCATGGATTTGATGTAAAAAATGAACTGGAAAAATACGGATATTATTTCGGTGAAGAGGCAGTAGAGGTAGGAAATCCTTACTGCTCAAAATTAAAGCCGTATTCAAAAAAAACAAGTAATAAGAAAAAAGACATAGAAAATATAGATTTTTCAGATATACCAAAATTGAAACACAATGTATTTAGTCTTTTATCAGACAATCCACTATTTTATGAGAAGAAGGATTTCAAAAAAATATTGAGTGATTATTATAACAAAATATCAGATGCAGCAAGTGGATTGATTGAAAGTGAATCCACTGAAGTTAAAAATAAAACTGCAGAAATAGAAGATATAGACCTTATGATTGATCAAAACTTTGAATATTTTTTAGGCAGTTTAAACTGGGATGCAAAGCAATACATATTTTCAACTTCTAATTTAGGCAAACTGATTGATTTTTTTTCAAATAGCACTAAAGCAAGTCGAAAACACTATGATTACGGATTAAAAGTCTTATATATGGTTTATAATTTTTCTTTAATCTTGGCAAAACAGCAGGCTTATATACCGGAAATAGTACGAATTGATAGCCTGAAGTATAGAATACGTTGGATTCCAGCAGTATTAGATGTGAAGGTAAAAGAAATATTTAATAAACTAGAAGAAATAATATTAAGTGATCTGCTAAAATGTGTTAAATTTAATGAAAATGCTAAAATTGTCCATAGCTTAACTAAAATGGAACTGCGATTGTCCAATATAGAAACTGATAGTTTGAAAGAGTATAAATATGTATTGGACAAGCTATATTTGGAGCGGTATATAAAAAAGCTGAAAAATATTTTGGACAAAACTGAAGAGTATGTAATAGATCAAGATCATTCTGCAGCGACTGTACTTAAGAAAGTATATAAAGATATAGACATCGACTTGTTGTATGAGAAAAAAGACTCTGTTTATACACTTCCAAATCATGAAATTTTAAACGAGCTTGTAAATATTTTTATAAACTTTTTTGCATTGAATATTAGTGCAAAGGAGATGGGATTTAGCGAAAACAAGATACTAAAAATGTTTTTTTTAGGGGAAACTTATAAGGTTGAAAGTTTTTTTGAAAATGAAATTCCTGGAAATATCAAATTATGGTTAAATAAATTTCATATTTCTAGAAAAGACTATATACCGCAGCTATATTTATACGAAAATAATGACAAGTTTGCAATGGAAATGTTTTTTGTGAAAAATCGAAAGCAAAATGAGGAAAAGATTCGTTTGCATGATATCATAAATGAAGACAGATACAATAATATAAAAGTAGAAGTATTTCGTACAATAGGGAATATGATGGAGTTTTTTTCTGAGTTGAGCCAATTTTTGCTAAAAGAAAATGAGAAAATTTATTTTGAAGTAGAAGACTTGGCAGATATCATATACAATAAGGTACCTGTACTAGAAATGTTGGGAGTAGATGTAGAACTTGGACAATCACTGAAAAACATAAGTGAGATTAAATTGAAAATCAAAATTGATCTGGATGAAAAAAAAGACAAAGTGAAAACATATTTTGATTTAGAAAAAATGATTAAGATAGAAAAAAAGATTTTTATAGGAGAAGAAAGTATAAAAAAAACAGAATTTAATCTTTTAGCAAAATCAAAAGACAAAATAATTAAGTGGCAAGATACTTATGTATATATTTCTAAAGAGAAAGTGAAGCATATCAAAACTAGCCTAAAGACAAGAGAATTTGAATCAGCAGAGATTTTGCGATTGATAATGGGGCAAGAATATAATGGTTTCGAAGTTGTATTGTCCGAAAAAATTAAAGGTGTGTTTGCGAATTTACTCAAAATTGAAGATATAAATATACCAAAAGGAATAAAAGCAAATCTTCGGCCATACCAAATACGAGGATACGAATGGCTGTATCGAAACTATAAAGTGGGATTTGGAAGTGTTTTGGCAGATGATATGGGACTTGGAAAGACTCTTCAGGTGATAACATTTCTAGAAAAACTAAAAGAAGAAAAATACATGAAAGAGGAAAAAGTATTGATAATAAGTCCAACCACGTTATTATCAAACTGGGAAAAAGAGATACAAAAATTTTCGACAAACTTAAAATTTTACACATACTATGCAGGCAATAGAGAGTTAGATCTAAAAAAATATGATGTTTTTATAAGTACTTACGCAACGTTGAGAAATGATTTTGAGCAACTAAAAAAAATAAATTGGCATGTATTAATAATAGATGAAGCACAAAATATAAAAAATTATGACTCATCTCAAAGTAAGGCTGTAAAAGAAGTGGAAGCAAGAGTAAAGATAGCAGTTACCGGTACGCCAGTTGAAAATAGATTGAGCGAATATTGGAGTATTTTTGATTTTATAAATCGGGGATACTTGGGCAATATTTCTCAATTTAAGCGAGAATATGCAAATCCTATAGAGGTGTACAAAAATAATTTTGTAATGAATAAATTTAGAAAATTAACTGAACCATTTGTACTACGACGATTAAAAAGTGACAAGAATATTATTGATGATTTGCCTGAAAAGATAGAAATAGATGAGTATGTGGAGTTAGAAGCAGTTCAACGAAATATGTATGAAAAGATTGTAAGTGAATATATGGACCAGTTGCAATCTGAGACTGGAAATGAACGTAGAATGCATATATTTACTCTTATTAATAGCTTGAAGAAGATATGTAATCATCCAAATCATTATTATAAGGAAGATAACTATGATGAAATGGATTCGGGAAAAACAAAGATATTGATAAAATTATTGGAAAAAATATACTCGTCTTCGGAAAAAGTGCTTATATTCACGCAGTATAAAGAGATGGGACATATTTTAACAAAACTGATTATGAAATATTTTCAGAAAGAAGCCTTATTTATGCATGGAGAGCTTACTAAAAAGAAACGAGAAGACTTATTAAACAACTTTGAGAACAAGAGCAAATTTGATACAT
>CAZDNU010000385.1:0-4848 GCA_964506865.1 uncultured Fusobacteriales bacterium
TTACATTCCAATATGGTCTTATTAAAAGGCATTGAGTATTTTGCCTATACTAACCCTGTAAAATCAAAGCATAAATTTTAAATTCTGTCAATCTACTTATTTATAACATATTTTTTTCTAAAAATCAAATTTATTTTATAAAAAATCTAGAGTTTTACTATATTTTTCAGTACTTAGATTCATTCTGTCGATCTCCAGGGATTTTTACGCTATTTGGGGTCGACAATCCTTAAAAAAAGTTGGAAGTTTTATCATCTACTACTCCCCAAAATTCTTTATCTAGCCATCTTTCATTTCTACTTTTAAATATTATGATAGAATCTTTATCTTTTCTGATATATTCATTTAATTCATATTGCAATTTTACTATCTGTACTTTTGATAATTCTCCTTCAAAAGTAGAATTTTGTATATGATGCATATATTTTTTGCATATTTTAAATACATTTCTTAGTACTTTTTGCCCTGTTGCGCTGTCCAATTTTATATCATATACTAAAATAACATACACTTGTCTCACCACCATATCTTAAAGCCATCATAGTTTTTCTCCCCCAACATATGTTTTATCAATTTATAACATTCCAATCGTATCAAATATCGATATGATACATTTTTATTTAAAATTTTATGTCTAATTGTTTGTTTCAATCTTTTATCATATTCTTGCAAGATTACTTTTCTTGCCTTATCTTTAATATATAAATAATTCATATCGTTTTCAAAGCTATTCTCTGTTATCATATTTTTATTTAATAACGAAAATATCATTCGTTCTCCCAATATAGGTTTGAAAATTTCTGCAAGATCCAAACTAAGCGAAAAACGCTTTGTGCTTGCTTCATGCAAAAAGCTGACTGTGGGATTTAGCTGTGTATGATATAGCTCACTCAATACTGTAGTATATACTAATGAATTTATGTACGACAGTAATGAATTAATCATATTATCTGGTGGTCTTTTTACTCTTTTTTGAAAATCAATATCTTGATTAATTATCTTATTCCAAGCTCTATAATAAGTTTCTCGTATATTTCCTTCTAATCCCATAAGTCCATTAATCTCATCATGCATATCTAGACGCTCTCTCAAATCTTGTATTGATTTAATTTCATTACCCAATTCCTTGCCTCGCTCCATATAATAACGTAGATTCCTTTTTATATTATACGAAGCAGATTTTAAAATTTCTTTTGCCAATTCTACTCTTTTCAAGTTGTCGGTATAATGTTCTACTTGCTTTATCAGCAATGATCCGGATACTAGTTTTTCTTTTGGATAGTATGATCCTGAGTAAAAGCCATAATAATTGAAAAAATGCAATATTATGCTGTTTTGAGACAAAAATGTCATTAACTTAGAATTCACGGTTACTTCACCCATGATGTATATCTCTCGCACTGTTTCGACTGGTATTATTTTCTTCGTTTCGTCACAAGCTTTTACTACTAGATTATTATCTTTTCTTTTCAGCTCTCCGTTTTTTAGTAAATAATATGTATTTTTCATATTAATCACCGCTCTCTAATTTTTTTTAAATGTAACATAGTTCATAGTAAGCACAAGTTTTACATATTTTACTATTCATTACATTTGGTAATTTTTCTTCTTCAAGTATCTTTTCTATTTCCAATAAAGTTTTTTCTATTTTTTCTTCATCATCTTCCTCTAGCTCTATATCCAATCTTTTTTTTAGCTTTGGATAATCAAGTACAGCTTTTATATCATCCACTCCATGTTTTTTTAGATAATATATATAGTATTTTATCTGCCATACAGAAGCTTCCTCCATACTATCTGATTTTTTTATCTCATGTATTACCTTATGATTTCTAATAAAATCAATATTTATAGTTTCATTAATCATTATATGTTTTCTATCTCTTTTGTAGCTATTTTCATCTATCAATTTTCCCAAAGCTACATTGTCGCTATTGCTTTCCATTTGTATTTCATGTCGAAAATACCATAGCTTTCTTTTGCATATAAAATAATAGTAAAACATTATTCCCGTTATTTTTAAATCCTGTTTCATTCTATCACCTACTTAGATGAAGTTATCAAAACTATCGTCCTGTTTGCTTTCCAACTTTATTCTTTCAAAACCAAACTCTTCACTATACTTGCACTTTACGACTTCTATTTTTTCATATCCCAGATCCAATGTATTACCTGTTTTATTTACATCATATATTCCTACACCTACTGTATATCCTTTTATCTTCTCACGAGCTTTAATTTTTTTTATTTTTAATTTTTCTTTTATATTTTTATTTTCTTCTATAGTTTTATTACTATCATTTATATGTTTTTCCATTAAGATCAATCTGTTTGTTTCTATTATATCTTTATTTTCTTCATAGATCAATTCTGGAATGACATCATATGATATTATATTTCTAAACTTTTTTTTAACCCTTTCCAATTTCTCTTCTCCTATATATAAATCGGCTATATATTTTTTTATTTTTCTATATTCAGTATCAAAATTTGAATTTAATATGTTTTGACTAGTCAAATATTTTTCAATCAATTCAACCTTTTGAGTTTCTGACAAAATTCCTTGTACTTCATTTAGCAGAGCTTGTTTGGATATATCGTATATTGTCTTGTCTATAAAGCCACTCCTGTCATTCTTTCCCACTAGCAAGGCTTTTTTTATTTCTGTAAAAACATAAGCATTTGGATTGATTAGCATATGCGCTTTTTCTCCTTTTCTATTAACTCTGCCTAATCTTTGAAAAAATCCATTCAGATCATTTAACTCTGTAAAAAGATAATCAAAATCTATATCCAATGAGGCTTCTACCAACGAAGTAGATATCCATATCCCATTTCCTAGTATCTCAGTTTTACCAAATTCCATTATTCTTTTTTCTTTCTTTGCTCTATGATTTTTTATAAATTTTGCATGTAATAAGTTTAATTGATCTTTGTCTATTTTTTCTTGCAAATCAAAATATATCTCCTGCGCTTTTTTCACTGTATTACAGACAACTAAAACTTTTCCTTTTTTCTCGTTATACTTTTGATAAATAAATTCTGCATTTATTTCTTCTTCTATTACCTTGACATTATGTCGATTTTTCCCTTCTGTAAACTTTGCAATCTCTATTTCACCTATATTTTCGGATATATAATCTCGTATAAAAGGCGCTAGCGTTGCTGTTAATATTGCAAACTTACCTCCTACATCAACTATTTTTTCAAGTCCTAATATTAAGTATGCCAAAAGATCTGGAGAGTATGCTTGTATCTCATCTATTACTATTTTTGAATAACTCATAGTTGCTAGTTTTAGCTCAAACCCTTCATATTTGTATACAAAGTTAAATATCTGATCAAGGGTAGATATAGTCAAAGGCATGCTTAGGTCTTTTCCTCGCTGGGCATATTTGAGTAACTCATTATCCTCTGTTACTTTTTCGTTGGTATAATACGATAACACATCAGAATGAAGCAAGGCTACTCTTTTTTCAATGCTTACTTTTACAATATCATCTCTTATCCTCTTATATATTACATTTATTGCAGTTTTCAATGGCAATATAAAAAAACCTTTATTGTCTCCTATCCATAATAAACCAGCCTCAGTTTTTCCCATTCCTGTATTTGCCACTACCATTATATTTTTATCTCTATTTTTTATTGTAAACTTTTGCAATGCATTCCATTTATATGATAATTTGGCTAACGACTCTTTTAGGAAATCATTTGGATATTCTATATCATATTCACCGCTAGCTGCGTAGTCACATTTATGTAGAAACCCTTTTATCATTTGTGCTTCTTTATCTTCCTTTAGCTCATACAGTTCTTCAATCAGTCTTTCTTTTATCATTTTAGTACTATATTCTTGTGCAAATTTCTTTATTATATCTTTTTTTTCTGATATTTCTTCAAAATTATTTACATAGTGATGATGATTTAGCACCGCATAAACAACTAAATAATAATCCCTTCTACTTTCAAATATTGTTTTATCTATAAAACAAATTGAAAGTACATTATGTGCCACCTCTCTGCTTTCATTAAAATATATTTTTTTCTTTGAGGATACACGCTTTTGAAATTCATTATTCACTTTACCATAGTCATGATACTCACAGGCAAGTTTCATCTTTTTATACATTTTAGTACTTATATAATCTAGTTCTTTTAGTCTTTCTAGGGCCTCTAGCAACTCGTCAGTATGCATACGTATCGTTTTGTCTGGCTTTGCCAATTTATTTAAGTCCAACATAATCTCGCTCCTCATGAAAAGCTACTATATAATTTTCATCTATCCATACATTTTCTGACTCATCATCTATTTTATAGTCAGAAGAATATAAAACGTCAGCTTTTTTAAAGTCTCTGTAACCTTTTTCATTTGAGTAAACTGCATTTATTTTATACCGCGTTCCACTTGCTTTAATTCCTTCTTTTTTCTTACTTCCGAAAAATATATATCTAGATTTTATCAACTTATATGGTAAATATGATGAATAGTCGCTTATTATAGTATCTTCTATCTCTGCAGGTGATCTCAACTCTACAAATTCACACTCTTTTACATCAACAAAATCTTCACTACGACCGATCGCTTTTAAATTATATATATTTTCTTTTATGGACTGTAACGTTTCTTCATCACTTTTTACATGAATTATAAGCACTACATCATGCAGTATTTCGTAAAATTTCAAAGCTGTTGTTAATGATTGATATTTTGATATTTCATTTGTGTAGTTTTGCTCTTCATATTCTCTTACTTTATCATTTATGAATTTCTCTTTATTCTTTATCTCCTTTTCTCTATTTTGTATTTTTTTATAGTCTAGCGATTCTTTTTCAAAACTTTTTTTT
>CAZDNU010000386.1:0-2584 GCA_964506865.1 uncultured Fusobacteriales bacterium
GGTAATAATTTCGGAACTTATGAAAAGTTACCTCAAAATTATACAATGATAAAAAAAATGGACAAGCAAAGAGAAAACACATTGAAAATAAATATAGGAAACAACATCACAAACGATACACATATAAATTTATTATATGATCTATATTATAAAAAATTGAACTTTCAATTTAATTTTTTAGGAACAGAAGAACTTGAAATGTATTCGAAATTAAATCATGAAACTAAATTGCGGTATAGCAGTCTGAATTTTTCACATGACGAAATAAAGCCATATGAGATAATACGTATAGGGGACATTAATGTGGCGGTAGTAGGACTTACCGATCTTTATGATTTGCCAGAAATTGAAAAGTTATACTATAAAAATGAACTGCAAAAGCTTTTATATAAGCTAGAAAAAAAAGTTGACTGTGTCTTTGTTGTTTCGGATCTTAGCAGAGCAGAAAACATAGATATAATGAAGAGTTTTTCAGGTGTAAATATGCTCATTGAAAGCGGAAAAAATATTAATATAGAGAATACATTAAAAATATCAGAAAACCAGTATATTTTACCTGTAAAATCTATAGCTATGGTGGATATAGAATACAACGAGAATGGAGTAAATGTATTTGATGAATATAATAGGCCTATAAAATTAGAAAAATTTGTCTTACAAAATGTGTATAATCTAGATATAAAATATTATGAAGCAGATAAGGAAATGAAAAAAAATGTAGAGTGGTATAAAAAAAACATCCAGAAAGAAAAAGATATAATTGCTGGATATAATACTCAAACTTTTTATGCAAAAGATATGCTTGTAGGTGATAAAATAGAGATGCTGGACAAATTAGGAAAAAAAATTAAGTTTTTCTATAATGCAGACTTGACTATACTTCCTTCTACGGTATTGCATGGTGGTCTAAAACAAGGATTGTATACGGAAAGAGAAATTGATGTTGTTTTTTCAAATGATAAAATCTTAGTATTTTATATAGGATTAGAGGATTTAAAAAAATTAGTGGACGAAAGCACCAAAAATAAAGGGAGCGAAAATTATTTATATTTTGTAGGATTTGAAAAATTAGTAAAACAAAAAAAATATAAAGTTGTCAGCTTGGAAAGTATTGATAAATATTATAGCGATTTCTTAAACGATAAATATAGTATAAGAAAAGAAACTCTGAAGGATTTCTTGAGAGGAGGGTTAGAATGAAAAAAATAGCAATGGCATTACTCTCATTAGTTTTATTTGCAAATGTATATTGTGAAAATGCAAAAACACTAACTGAAAGTGCAATAACAAAGATAGAGCATAGTGATTATACAGTGGAAAAAGTAAAAAAAATATTGTTGAAGCATAAAAAAATAACTAAAGTAGAGAATATAGAAGTGGATGGTAGCCGTATAACAATAGAGGGTTTATATATCCGAAAAATAAGAATTGAAAAAATATATACGGATACAGATAAAAAAATATCGTCTGTTGTGATTACGAAGAAAGATCTAGAAGAGTCAATTATCAGAAAGAATGATGATGTAAAAAGAATAGAGGTAACAATAGAGGATGGCTATCTAAAAGCTGAAGGAAAGGCAATATTGTTAGGAATACTTCATAGTATGTATCTAGAGGGAAGCTTTTATATAACTGATAAAAGAGAATTATATTACTCTCTAAAAAAAGCAAGAGTAAAAAGAATAATACCTGTTCCAAAAGGTATACTAGAAAAATTTGACAAAAAAATTAATCCGGTTTTTCATCTTGATGACATAGGGATACCTTTGTATCTATCAAGGCTTATATTTGAAAAGGATAGAATAATAGTAAGATAAACGCATATCAAAGGAGGTGTATGCCGGAAAATCCGGTAATTTATATGAAAGAAGTTAGAGTAAGAATAGCACCGTCTCCTACAGGAGATCCACATGTAGGGACAGCATATATAGCATTATTTAATTATGTATTTGCAAAACATAATAAAGGGAAATTTTTATTGAGAATAGAAGATACGGATCAGACACGATCAACGAAAGAATCAGAAATTCAAATATTTGATTCTTTGAAATGGTTGGGGTTAGATTATGATGAGGGACCAGATGTAGGTGGCGACTATGGTCCATATAGACAATCAGAAAGAGCCGGGATATATAAAGAATATGCAGAAAAATTAATCAAAAAAGGTCAGGCATATTATTGTTTTTGTACGTCTGAGAGATTAACTAAATTAAGAGAAGAGCAAAAAGCAAATAAAGAACATATAGGATATGACGGACACTGTAAAAATCTAAGTCAAGAAGAAATAGATGAAAAACTAAAATCAGGTGTAGCTTATGTTGTAAGATTGAAAATGCCTAAAGAAGGCAAGACAGTAGTCAAAGATCTTCTGAGGGGCGATGTTGTATTTGAAAACAATAAAATAGATGATCAGGTTTTACTAAAATCTGATGGATTTCCAACATATCACTTAGCGAATGTAGTCGATGATTATCTTATGAAGATAAGTCATGTAATCAGGGCAGAAGAATGGATAGCATCCACTCCAAAACATATTCAATTATACAGAGCCTTTGGCTGGGATGAACCGGTATGGGTACATATG
>CAZDNU010000387.1:0-4112 GCA_964506865.1 uncultured Fusobacteriales bacterium
AATATAAATAATATAATTTTTTCTACTTACTACTTATAGTTTTTTAAATTTCTTTCAATTTCTCGTTTTTGTGCTTTTTTAGCTAATTCATTTCGTTTATCATAAAGCTTTTTACCTTTTGCTAATGCAATCTCTAGTTTTATAAGCCCTTTTTTCGTGTATACCTTTAGCGGTACTAGAGTTAATCCCTCTTGGCTTACTTTTCCCAATAGCTTGTTTATTTCTCGTCTATGTAAAAGAAGCTTTCTAGTCCTTCTTTCTTCCTCTTCAAAAGCATTTGCATAGTTATATTTTGCTATATGCATATTTAGTATCACCACTTCATTATGTATTATTTTTACATAGCTTTCTTTTATACTGACTTTTCCAGATTTTACTGATTTTACTTCAGACCCTTTTAATTCTATGCCTGCTTCATATTTCTCTTCTATGAAGTAATCATGGTAAGCCTTTTTGTTTGAAGCAAGTGTCATCTTCCATCTCCTTCTATAGGGGTTACTTCTACCGACATTCTATCCATACTAACTTTTATAACCAAGACTTTTAGACTATCTCCTATATTATACTCCCTATTCGAATTTTTTTCAAGTAATTTATATTTTTTTTTGTCAAAAAAGTAATTTTCATTTCCAAAGTTGTCTATTAGCGCTTCTACATAGTTATCCAATTCTACAAAAATACAGTTTTGGGTCATCCCTGTTATAACAGAATTAAACTCTTCTCCTACTTTATCTATCATGTATTCCACTACTTTTATTTTTATGCTTTCTTCTTCTGCCTTCATTGCCTTACGTTCCGTTTTGGAAATATAGTCTGTAGCTATTTCAAGCTTATTCTGTATTTTTTTTATCCGTTTTGAATTAGGATATTTTTCAATTATCTCAGATAATACCCTATGTACCAAAAGATCCGAATACCTTCTAATAGGTGATGTAAAATGTGTATAATAGTTGCTAGCAAGTCCAAAATGTCCCAAATTTTCTGTAGTATATTTTGCTTGTCTAAGCGACATTAGTATCATTTTATTCAATACCATTTTGTAATTTTTATCTTTAATCTCTTCGACTATCTTTTGTATCTTACCAGGATGAAGTTCATCGATGTTAGGTATCTTATACCCAAATCCTTCTAAAAATTCATTTAGTTGTTTTATCCTGTCAATATCGGGTTTTTCGTGTATTCTATACACAAAAGGTAATTCCATCCAAAATACTTTTTCTGCTACTGTCTCATTTGCTGCAATCATAAAATCTTCTATTATTCTTTCTGCTTCTCCTCTCTCCCTTTTTTTTATATAGTCGACTTTCTTTTCTTCATTTAGCACTACCTTTATTTCTCCAAGTTCAAAGTCGATACTTCCTCTTTCACTTCTTTTATTACGCAAAATCTGTGCCAAATCCTTCATTGTATTTAACATTTTTTTGATTTCAGCATATTTTTTTGATTCCACTTCCTCATCATCCAATATTTTATTAACTGATTTATATGTCATTCGATGCAATACCTTTATAATAGATTTATATATACTATGTTCTATTATTTTCCCAGTTTTATCAATTATCATTTCTGCTGTAAAAGCCAGCCTGTCCACACCTTCATTTAGCGAACAAATCCCATTAGAAAGTTTTCTAGGAAACATTGGTATCACTCTATCCACCAAATATACACTATTCCCCCTTTTCAAAGCTTCTTTATCCAACTCGCTATCTTCTTTTACGTAGTGTGCTACATCAGCTATACTTACTATCAATTTATAGTTTCCATTTTCCATTTCTTCTACGTATACAGCATCATCTAGATCCTTGGCATCATCTCCATCTATTGTAATTAAGTCGTATTTTCTAAGATCTATTCGATTTTTATATACAGCTTCATTTGGTTCATCTATTTTTTGGGTTTCCTTTACCACTGCTTCAGAAAATTGTTCGCTATATCCTTCTCGTTTTATAAGAGCTTCTATCAAGACATCACTATCATATGCATCACCCAAAACTTCTATTATTTTTCCTTCAGGTTTTTTGTCCTTATTACCCCAAGCGACTATTTCTACTAGCACTAATTCTCCAGTTTTGGCTCCCCTAGTATTTCGCTTAGATACATATATGTCTTTTCCAAAATTTTCTCTTGGCTTTACAAATCCAAAATTTGTTGAGGCTTCATATACTCCCGTTACTTTATCTGTACCTCTTTTTATTACCTTTACTATTTTGCCTTCTCGTTTTTTTCCTGATTCACTTTCTCCATATATCTCGACAAAGACCTTATCTCCTGACATAGCGTTTTCAAAATCTCGCCTTGCTATATATATGCTCCCATCATCTGTATCTACAAAGCCAAAATTTCTTCTTACCATATCAAACTCTCCAAAATAGAGCCCTCTTTTTTCAGGTATTGTATATTTATCTCCTTTTATTTTTATTACTTTACCACTTTCTTCCAATCGATTCATATATTCCCGATTTTCATCTTTATTTTTTCTACTCCAATGAAAGTATTTTACTATCTCATTTATACCTTTTGGCTTATTTTGTCGTAAATATTCTAATATTTGTTCTTCCTTCTTCATACTTTTATCTCCTTGCCCTTTCAAACTTTAATCTACAAATCAAAGTTTTTTAATCCTAATTACAACATAGCTTCTTTTTTGATTTTTATCAAATTAATAGTATTACTCAATAAATTTTCAACTTATATATTTTTAAATGAATATTTTTTACTATTTTTTACAAATTCATTTATATCTTTTTTGCTTATTCCAAACCTTTCATGCAAAAATTTGGCTTCTTTTTCTAGATTAGTATCCGATATTGTTCGATTATCTGTATTCAACGACAGCTTGACTCCTTTTTCCATTAAGTATTTTATCGGATATTTTCTCATATCTTTTAAAATCTTTGTTTGGAAATTACTTATTGGACATATTTCCAATATTATATCTTTTTCTACTATTTCATCTATTACATCTTCATTTTCATATGCTCGTATACCATGTCCAATTCGTTTGGCTCCTAAATCTATTGCCAGTTTTACACTTTCCCAACCTGCTGCCTCTCCTGCATGTATCGTGTAATTTATATTTTCTTTTCTAGCTTTGATAAATATATCTCTAAAACTTTCAAGTGAATATGATTTCTCGTCGCCAGCCAAATCTATTGCGACTACTCCTTTTGTTTTGTACCCCTTTGCCAGTTCCATAACATCATATGCATCTTTTTTAGATAAATGCCTCATAATACATAAAATAATTCCAAAGTCTATTCCATATTTTAAGCTTGCTTTTTTTGATCCCAACAATACGCTTTCTAGTACTTCATGTAGTTTCAACCCTTCTCTTTGATGTAGATGCGGAGCAAATCTTATCTCTGCATAATCATAATTTTCATAATGCAAATCTTCTAACAGCTCATAGCTCGCTCTTTCTAAATTTTCTTTATTTTGCATTACTAACAATGGATATTCAAATTTTTTTAAATAATCAGCTAAATTTTTATCATTTTTATTTACTTTTAGATATTTTCTTATTGCTTTATCTTCAAATATATCTATAGATAACTTCTCACCTAACTCTATATTAGTCTTTATTCTCAATGACCCATCTAGATGTAAATGTAGTTCAGTTTTTTTTCCTTCAATTAAGTCCATGCAATATCACTTCCCCTCAAATTCAAACCTATAAATCAAGGTATTTCTTAATTCTATTGTATTTGGATGGATTATTTTTCTATTTTTCATCAAAAATTCAATTTTATCTTCCACTTCAAAAAGTATCGCTTGATCTATATTTTCAAATGCAAGTTGACGTATCATTTCTATTTTTCCGCCTTCTCGTTTCGGCTCTATAACATCTGCTATATATATTATTTTTTCCAACATAGTCATATTTTTTCTACCTACAGTATGGTATTTTACTGCATCAAGTATATCTTTATCTGCTATCTTAAATACATTTCTTGCGTATATTGCGCCTGCAAAACCATGCAGTAATGCTGCTGAAAAGTACTCTTTTGGAAGATCTGCTTTGTTTATCCGCAACAACTCTTTCATTCTATCTAGGCTTATATTTTTTCCACAATCATGTACTAGCCCAGCTATCTCAGCTTTTCTCGTATCTA
>CAZDNU010000388.1:0-2429 GCA_964506865.1 uncultured Fusobacteriales bacterium
AATCGCTAAAAGAAAAAAAAGAAATAATGTATAGATTGGCTGATTTGATGGAAAGAAATAAAGAAGAATTAGCATTATTAGATACTATAGAAACGGGAAGAGCTTTTAAAAATTATTATTATGATTCTATTCCAAAAGCTATAGAGGCAATTAGATGGTTTGCAGAAGCAGTAGATAAATACTATGAAAACTCAATTCCTACTAGAAAAAATGAATTTGCATATATATCAAAAGAGCCTTTGGGAGTAGTTGGAATAATAACTCCCTGGAATGATCCACTTGTTGTGGCTTCCTGGAAATTCGCGCCTGCATTGCTAATGGGAAATTCAGTGGTATTAAAGCCAGCAGAACAATCTTCATTTTCTATACTAAAAGTTGCAAAATTAGCTTTAGAGGCAGGAATACCCAAAGGAGTATTCAATGTGGTTACAGGTTATGGAGACGCAGCCGGGAAAGCTCTTGCTTTAAATAATGATGTGAGAGGAATATTTTTCACAGGTTCAACAAAAGTAGGAAAGTTGATATTACAATATTCAGGACAATCAAATATGAAAAAAGTGGGGTTAGAATGTGGAGGGAAAAGTCCCTTTATAGTATCAAAAAAATGCAACAAGCTAGAGAAAGCTGCAAAAGTGCTAGCTAAAAATATATTTTATAATCAAGGACAGATTTGTTCTGCACCATCTAAATTAATAATAGAAGAATCGATAAAAGAAGATTTTGTAGAGATATTAAAAGAAGAAAGTAAAATATATATTCCCGGGAATCCGCTTAATGTTCAAACTGAAGTTGGAAGAATTATAAATGAACACCAAAAAAATAAAGTTTTAAAATATATAGAAAACGCAAAAAAAGAGGGAGCTAGAGTATTAAATAAAGAAAATATACTAGAATTAGAAGAAAATGCAATTTGTCCTGTAATATTTGATTCGGTTGATTTAGATTCTGAAATAGTAAAAGATGAAATTTTTGGACCAGTCTTAGTGGTTATTTCTTATAAAAATATACAAGAGGCTTTAAAAATAGCAAATGAAACTAAGTATGGCTTAGCTGCTTCTATCTGGACAGATGATTTAAATGAAGCATATCAAATTTCAAGAGGTCTTGAGGCAGGGATAGTTCATATTAATAGTTATGGAGAAGATGATAATAGTGTTCCGTTTGGCGGAATAAAAGAATCAGGCTTAGGAAAAGATAAATCAGTATATGCTTTTGATGAGTATACCTATAGTAAGACAGTTTGGCAACATTTTGATGATTTGAAATAGTAATGGGAGGCTTTATGAAAAAAAAAATATTAATAGTAGGAGGGAGTCATTCTGAAATTGACTTGATAAGAGCAGCAAAAGACCTAGGACTTTATGTAATTACAACGGGAAATCAAAAAAAGGGAATGGGACATAAATATGCAGATGAATATCACTTTGCAGACTACTCAAATTTGAAAGATATGTTGAATTTGGCAAAAAGATTAAAAATAGATTTAGTTTGCTCAGGGTGTAATGATTTTGCATTAATATCTGCTGTATACATAGCAGAAGAGCTAAACCTGCCTGGGTTTGATTCCTTGCAAACAACGTTGACGCTACATCATAAAGATCGCTTTAGAAAGTTTGCTTTAGAAAACAAATTGTCTTCTCCTTATGCAAAAAGTTATTCAATTTCAGAAAAAAAATTAATACATTTAGATGAATTTTCTTTTCCAGTGATAGTTAAACCTATAGACTTAACTGGAGGGAAGGGAGTAAAAATAGTTCACGATAAAATGCAACTAAAAAAATCAATTGAAGAAGCCTTTGAAATATCTAGAGCAAAAAAAATAGTTGTTGAAAACTATTTTGAAGGAAAACAATGCAGTTTATCGATGTTTATAAAAAATCAAAAAGTTATATTTTCTTTTAGTGATAATGAGTATTCTTATTTAAATCCATACTTAGTTAATAGTTCGGGAGGACCTGCAGAAGTTTCTAATGAAGTTATAGAGAGTGTAATTAGAGAAACAGAAAGGGTATCAAAATTATTAAACTTGAATGATGGTCTTCTTCATGTTCAATTTTTAGAAAAAGACAAGAAATATATAATTATAGAACTAACAAGAAGATGTCCTGGAGATTTATATGCATATCCAGTTAATTATGCTACAGGATTTGATTATTCAAAAGCGATAGTAAAAAGTTCGATCGGAATAAACCTAGATAAGATAGTGAATAGAAAACAACAAGGGTTTTATGGTAGGCATTGTATAATGGCAAGCCAAAATGGTATATTGAAAGATGTAATTATTAATGATGAAATAAGAGAGAATATTATAAAGGACTTGTTTTGGTGGAAAAAAGGAGATAAAGTTAAAAATTATTTAGTTCAAAAATTTGGAATATGTTTTTTAAAATACAAATCAATGGGAGAAATGAAGAAGAAAACTTCAAAAA
>CAZDNU010000389.1:0-6121 GCA_964506865.1 uncultured Fusobacteriales bacterium
TATACAAAAAATTATATAAACAAATAAACTGAATAACATTATATACTTTTTTAAGCTTCTCTTCATAATATTCACCTATAATTCAAATTTATACTGCTATAATCCTTTTCAAGTTATATACCTTTTTTCCTCTTTTTTTCTTTACTTTTTTTATCTTCTTTTGAAAAGTAAAAGCCGACATTCTCTCGCCGGCTAAATATTTTTTATACTATTTTATATTTTTAGTTTTTCAACATTTGTTCAAATTCTTCTTCTGATATTACATTTACTTCAAGTTTCTTAGCTTTTTCAAGTTTACTCCCAGCTTTTTCTCCTGCAATTAAGTAGTCTAAATTTTTGCTTACAGAGCTTATAATTTTGCCACCATTTTTCTTGATTAGATCTTGCGCCTCTTTCCTCTTATAGTTTTGAAGAGTTCCGGTAATCAGAAAAGTTTTCCCTGCTAATTTATTACTATCTTTTTTTTCCTCTTTAAGTTCAAAATTTAATCCAATTTTTTTTAACCTTTCTATTAATTGAATGTTTTTTTCTTTATTAAAGTAATCAACTATTGCCAGGGCTACTTTATCTCCTACTCCATCAATTTCTATTAATTCTTCATATTGCATTTTCTTTAAGTTATCTATATTTTGGCTTTCATTGGCTATAATTTCTGCTAAAAATTTGCCAACATATGGTATGCCTAAGCTATATATAACCTTAGAGTATGATGCTGTTTTGCTCTTTTCTATATTGTCCAACAAATTTTCTACACTTTTGCTACCCATTTTTTCCATATTTTCCAATTTGCTTTTTTCATTATATAGATAGTATATGTCAGAAATCTCATTTATTAGTCCTTGGCGAATAAATTTATCTACCAATTTTATGCCTAGACCATCTATATTCATAGCATCCCTTGATACAAAATATTCTATCCGACGCTTTACTTGTTCAGGACAATTTTCATTTGGACAAATCAATGCTACTTGTGTCTCTGATTTTATTAATTTTGTATCACATACTGGGCATCTATTGGGTTTTTCTACCTTTTTTTCACTTCCATCTCGTAATTCTATTATTGGTTTTATAACCTGTGGAATAATTTCTGCAGCTTTTTCTATGAATACTTTATCTCCTATCCTTATATCTTTACGAGCTATCTCGTCAAAATTATGCAAAGACGCTCTCTTCACTTTGCTTCCAGATAGATTTACCGTTTCCAATTCAGCTACAGGGGTTATCACACCAGTTCTTCCCACTTGCAATGTTATATTTACCAGCCTTGTACTTGCTCGCTTAGCTGGAAATTTGTATGCTATTGCCCATCTAGGGCTCTTACTGGTATTTCCCAGCTCATCATACAACGCAATATTATTTATTTTTATTACAAGTCCATCTGTTTCATACGGCAAACTTGTTCTTTGTTTTTCCCAATATGCTATTTTTTGTTTTATCTCTTCTATATTTTTACATATTGTATAATTTTCGCTTACGTTTAGCCCTAATCGTTGCATATATTCTAACGTATCAGAATGCAAATTGATCTTTTCATTAGACATATTTACAGCTCCATAAAAAAAGCAGTCTAAACCTCGTTTTCTTACAATCTCACTATCAAGTTGTCTTAAGGTACCTGATGCTGCATTTCTAGGATTTGCAAAAACTTGTTCTCCTTTTTCATAACGTTCTTTGTTTATCTTATCAAATTGATCCAATGGTAATATTATCTCGCCCCGTACTTCTATATTTACTTTCTCTTTTAGAAATTTTGGAATACTTTCTATCGCCAATATATTTTGGGTTACATTTTCGCCTATTTTTCCATCTCCTCGAGTTATCCCTTTTACTAGCTTTCCATCTTCGTATATTACACTAATTGATAATCCATCAAATTTCAGCTCAAGTATATATTCAAACTCATTATTGCCTATTATATTTGCTGTCCTATTTGCAAATGCTTGTATATCTGAAATATTATAGGTGTTTGATAAACTAAGCATTGGTATTTTATGCTCAATTTTAGAAAACTTACTTGCATCTAAAGATGATCCTACTTTTTGACTTGGAGAATTTTCATCAAAGTATTCCTTGTTTCTTTCTTCTAGTTCTTCTAGTTTTTGTAGCAATTTATCATATTCATAGTCAGATATTATTGCTTCATTCTTTACATAATAATAATAATTATATCGCTCCAGGTCCTCTCTTATTGACTTTATCTCTATTAAATCTTTATTCATTTTACACCTCTTTATTTATCTATCAGTTTCTTTTCAAAGATTAGCCAAGGATTTATAAAGGTATCCCCTATTGTAAAAGTGAAATGTAAATGAGGTCCGGTAGAAAATCCCGTATTCCCTACTTTTCCTATTATATCTCCTCTTTTTACCTTATCTCCTGTTTTTACGTTGCTTTTATCTAGATGTGAGTAACTTGAAAAAAGATTCATTCCATGATCCAAAATAATAGTATTCCCTGTGACTTTTAGGTAATCTGAATACACTACTACTGCATCATTTACTGCTTTTATCTCTGTACCTATTCTACCCCGAAAGTCTATCCCCGAATGCTTCCCATTTGATTTTCCATTTACATATCTTTCATATGCAAAATCAGTAAGCACTTGACCTTCCACCGGCTTTATAAACTCTTCTTTCCATAATTTTTCAAAACTTTTACTCCTGGCTACTTTTACAGCATTCCACATCTCTGTTTTATTTTTTTTAGAATTTTTGCTCTCAATTTTTTTGCTGACTTTTAGCTTAGACATTTTTACTTTTTTTCCTGTTACTTCTACTGTGTAGCTCTTATGCTCTTTTTTTTCATTTACATCATATGATATTTCAATTAAATATTTTCCAGGATTCACATTGTAGCTCACAGGTACAAATGTATATATACTTCCACTATATTCAAATATTTTTAACTCTGTCCATGCAATTTTAGTCTTTATTTCAATGTTTTTTTCATCTAAACCTTTTTCTAGTGTTATTACAAAAAAGTCCCCCTGTTTGATAGTCTCCGGTATTCCTTTTATTTCCAATCCAAATATATTAATTGATACTAATACAAATATAATTGCTATAATTTTTTTCATTCCCTAAATCCTTTCTGCTTTTTTAACATATTTAAAACCAATATAATTGATATCAACAATCCCATCATTAGTATCGCAGATAAATACACCGTCTCCACATTTGTTAGTTTCTTTATTGTTCCTGATATGGGTGAGGCCATTATCGCACCAAGTGCTCCACACACTATATAAAATGTCATCACCCCGGTAGATGCTTTTTCTTCTAGCTGGGTACCATAAGATAGTATTGTAGCATATAGCACCGAGTAACCCAAGCCAGCTAATGCTAGACACACGAAAAATATTAAACCGCTTACAAAGTATCCTATACCAGAAAATAACAATGCTACAATAGCTGAATTTATTATCAGTATATCATTTTTTATTCTTATTTTCACAATTCCTATGAGGAATCTACCGAGTGCTATAAATATCCAAAATAGTGCCAAAGAAAACTTAGGCAACCAATTGATATCCGTTTTTTTCAGACTGAATTCCTCTATCCAATATGTCATTGTTATTTCTGAACAGACATACAAAAACATCATAATCCCTGTGGCTATTATGTAGAAATTAAACTTTTTTCTAGTTTTTTCTACTTTTTTTTCATAATTCTGCTCTATTTTATATTTTGAAATTTTCATGGTATAAATTGAGTATGCTACTAAAAATATGATCATAAGTAAATATATCATCTTCCAAGTAAAGTTTATTTTCAAAAAAATCAATATAATAATCGGACTAAGTAAGGACCCAACACTATAACAAAAGTTTAGTATATTCAATGCTTTTGTACGGCCTGCGTCATAGATGGAAATTATAATATAATTTGATACTGACATAATCATGCCGGAGCTTATTCCGAGTATCCCCAGTGCCAGTCCAAGCGAGTATACGCTTTGGCTTGTAGCTATTATTATTATCCCGATACAAGATAAAAAATAGCACAACATAAGAAGCTTTCGACTTTCAATTTTTTCCAATAAATATTTATTGATAATCAATGCTACAAAGCTTCCAGCAGTAAAAAAAGTAAACATAAATTGAATGTCAGATGTATCTTTTGCATAAAACGCTGCTATTTCTAATTTTAATGCACTTGGCATCATAAAGAAAATTCCTATGTAAAAAAACATAGCATATGATAAAAGTGTATATTTTTTTTTCAAATTTTCCATTATGTCACCTAGCCTTTTTTACACAGTAAAATTTTCTTTCTCCAGCAAAACTATTATTTTCAAATACTTCATCTATTATTAGCCCCGCATATTTAGCTGCTAACTCTATTTCTTCTTGCTCAAATATTTTCTTTTCATAAAAGTCATCTACACGTTCATAACTGTTTTTATCATTTTTTACAAAAAATGTTGTTGCTATTTCATCTAATTGACTATCTTGGTTATAATAATGTTCCCATATGATAGTCATATCTTTTCTGTCATCAAAAAACAAACCTTCTCTAAACATATCATTCATTAAGTTTCTAGTAGCTGTATCAAATAAAAATAGTCCATCATCTGCTAAATTTTGACTTACATTTACAAACAATTGTTTGAGTTCTTCCAAACTTATTAGGTAGTTGATAGTATCAAAAAAAGACACAATTATATCATTTTTTCTTCCTGTATCCAACGCTAACATGTTCTGATGCAAGAGCATATCTTTTCCAGATATTTTGCTTAATTTCTCTTGAGCTATGCTCAACATATCTTCCGATAGATCTACCCCTATTATATTATAGTTATCTTTTTGAAAGAGTAGTAAAAATTCTCCTGTACCGCAACCTATTTCCAACACATTCTCAATTTTTGTTTTTTTATTTTTTATATAGTTCATAATAAAATCATACCACTGACTATAGTCTACATACTCCATAAATTTATCATATACATGCGCAAAGTTCATTTTACCTAGCTCAACTCTTTTTTTACTACATCAGCTATATCTTCTGCCAAAGCATATATGTAGTCTTTCTCTTTACCTTCCACCATTACTCTTATCAAAGGTTCGGTTCCTGATGTTCTTACAAGTACTCTACCTGTCGCTCCAAGCTCTTTTTCTTTTTTAGCAATATAATCTACCAGTCTTTTATTTTCTTGCCATCTATTTTTTTCTGTAGCTTTTACTTTTACATTTATCAATTTTTGAGGCCATCTAGCTACTTCTCCTGCTAGTTCACTTAAACTTTTGTTTGTATCTTTCATCGTTTGTACTAATTGCAATGCAGTTAATATTCCATCACCTGTTGTATTATAATCTAAAAATATTATATGCCCTGACTGCTCTCCACCTAGATTTAATCCATCTTTTTTCATGGCTTCGAGTACATATCTATCTCCTACTTTACTTCTAGTTATATGAATATTACTTTTTTTCATGCTATCTTCAAAGCCCATATTACTCATTACTGTTACTGCAAGTGTATTTTTATTTAATTTATTCTCCTTTTTCCACTGTTTGGCTATAATTCCTATTATCTTATCACCATCTATTTTATTGCCATCTCGATCTACTGCTAGCAACCTATCTGCATCTCCATCAAAAGCTAAACCTAGATCAGCATCATAACCTTGTACTACTTTTTGTAGTATATCCATGTCAGTTGATCCGCATTTTACGTTTATATTAGTACCATTTGGTATATTATTTATTGCTACAATCTCTGCTCCCAAATTATAAAATACTCTTGGTGCTATTCTATATGCCGCACCATTTGCTGTATCAAGTATTATCTTCATCCCTTTAAAATTATCTTTTACTGTAGACAACAAAAAATCTTGGTATAGATAAAAATCATCTTCTGAGTATCTAAATTTGCCTGTTTTGTCTCCCTCTACCACATGCTTTTTTATCTCTTCCGTATTATCCATTAAATTCTCGATCTCTTCTTCTACTGCATCAGGTAATTTATATCCATTACTACTAAATATCTTTATACCGTTATCTTTTGCGGGATTATGTGACGCCGAAATCATTATTCCTGCATCCGCCTTTAATTTCTTCGTAAGATATGATACACCAGGGGTAGGAAGGACACCTATAAAATCTATATCTACTCCCATTGCT
>CAZDNU010000390.1:0-4672 GCA_964506865.1 uncultured Fusobacteriales bacterium
TATATTTTTATCATTTATATCCTCATCCAACGTCAATTCTTTACCATAGCTTTTCTGTACATAATCTCTGCACACTGGCCTGTCATCTATTCCTCTTATCAAGTAGAAAATTTCTATCCCTTTTTTGCCAAATTTTGCTTTAAATTCCTCTAATGACAACTTGTATAAATCCTGTACATAATAATATCCTTTTTTATTCAATGACTTTTTGCTTACTTTGCCTATACCAGGTATAATGTCCACTTTTTTTTTACATACAAGATTTTGAAACAACTTTTCACTTTTTATTGCATAAAATCCATTTGGTTTATTTTCTTCACTAGATATTTTTGCTGTTAACTTATTATACCCTATCCCCACTGAGCAAGTCAATCTTAGTTTGGAAAATATTTCCTTTTTCAATTGCAGGGCGAGTTTTTCCGGACCATGAAAAATATGATGTATATTGGTAATATCCATATAGCCTTCATCTAGTCCTATATATTCTATTGTATCACTATATTTTTCAATTATTTCCCTGATCTTATAGTGTTCATTTTTGTATTTTGCTATATTTGGCTGTATAAACACAGCATTTGGACAAAGCTCTATGGCTTTATTGCAGCTCTGTCCAGATTTCACCCCATACTTCCTTGCCTCATACGAACATGTGGATACTACACTGCGTGTAGGAGGTTTTGAGCCTATTATTACACTCTTTCCCTTTAATCTTGGATTATCCCTTATCTCTACCGCCGCATAAAAACAATCCATATCATAATGTAATACTACCCTTTTCATAGCTTACCTCATTATAAATTCTATTAGTACAGTCGTAATAAATTTAATCCCCCATATACAAATTACAAGAAAGTTGCCTATAATAAGATAGTCAAGTATTTTATCAAAGCCATCAAATATATCAAACTTTCCTTTCATCAACTTTTTGTTTTGCGACTGTTCCATTTTATTCATCTCTTTTGAAAATACCAACTTAAACATTTTTTTGCCCCCTCTGTTATTCTGATATTGCAAGTTATTCCCTTTACCATCTTACCGATACCATATGTATCAGTCATCTATATATCTCTACAATATCATCATATCAGAAATGTTTTTATTTGTTAAATCCGTTTTAAGACGAATATATCTAATTTTTATTTTCTACTGTATTGGATTCAAATATACTCAAAACGTTATTTCTTCTTTTTCGCAGTTTTTCTACATTATGTGATTTTTTTACCAAATACAAAAATAAGTAAACCCAGTTTTTACGGCTTTACTCCCGTAATCACACTGGTTTTTTCTATTTGTTATATTACATTTTACCACTAAAGTTTACATTTATTTTTTAAAAAACACTTACCACAGGGGTCTGACCCCATGGTAAGTGTTTTGACAGTGTATAAGTTTTTATTTTAATTCTTTTATATCTTTTTCTACTTTTTTTAAGTAAGCATTTACAGCCCATATTAATTCTGATATATATATTACTTCAGTTTCCTGATCACTCATTGTATCTTCTATTGCAAACGGAGAGGTATGCACATAGTTTGAAGTAAATCTATATAAAAACTCCATATTTTTACTCCCTATTCCCACATCTATTTTTTTGTATAAAATGTGTTTTGGGAAATAAAATATCTGTTTTCCTCTTAATATTTCTTTCTTTTTTTCAAAATGTAAACTTTTATAAAATTTATTTTCCTTAATCTTTTTTCGCAAGCTATCTATTTTATCTTGTTGCAATTCTATAATTTCTTGATCCACTTCTAAATTAAAATACATTTTTATTTTTTCTACCAGAGAATGCAGTTCACACAACATTTCTCTAAATTTCTTCTCAGAACTATCAATTTTTTCTAATACAAGATAAAAAACCATATTGTAATTTTCTATAATATTTCTAGACAATACCGCTACAGAAGATAAATCCCAAATATAATTTTTTTCTCTATCATATATACTATAAGGAGAAATTTTCAGTATACTGTCTGCTGTTATTTTTATTTTCTCAAACAGTAATATAGACGTCATTATATCCACGTTTTCTTTAGTTTTCATATTTTTTTTTAAAGTTTCTAGTTTTTTGCCTATAATCTCTTTTAATTTTGTCAACTCTTCTAAATTTTCTAAATATGTATCTATATATCTCATTTTTAATTATCCTGTTCGTTTCTTAATGCAAGCAAAGTTATATCATCGTCAAAGTCCAAGTCACTTAATATTCTTTTTCTTACATGATTATATATATTTGTCAAAAATACTTGCTCATTAAAGTCTATACATTCTCGAACAATAGTATAAAAATCATTTTCGTCTTCAATTAGACCTTTTTCTATCAAAAATTCATATATTCCATCGGAATAAAAAAACAATATATCGCCGTCTCCAATATATATCTCTTTAAAATAAAACTCAGCTTCATCTACTAAGCCTATTGCAAAGCCACCGTTTTTTTCTAGTAGCATCATATCTTTTTTTTCTTTTTGCAATAATATAGGACTTGTCCCACCTCCAAATGAATATAAAAGCTTGCCAGCCTTCTTATCCAGTACTCCATAGCTAGCCGCTACAAAAATATTGCCTTCTGATATCTCTATTATACTTTGATTAAATTGAGGCATGAAATCTTTTGGCAAATATTTGCCTTCTTCTTTGATTATATTTTTAAAAATATATTTTATTGCTGTAATATATAAAGCTGAAGATACTCCATGCCCAGATACATCACAAAATAGTATTGCTATCTTGTCATCATCAATCTCTATAAAGTCAAAAAAGTCTCCACCTATATAATTAAAAGGATAGTATAGGTAAGCATAGTTCAACTTATTTTTCCATTCTTTCTTTTTAGGCAAAAGCTTTTCTATAAATTTTTGACTCTTACTAAGTTCTTCTAGTATTAAGCTATTCTTTTCTTCTTGACGTGCAAAATCTACTTTTTCACACATTTCATTTATATCATGACTCTCTTTTTTGTATTTCAGTATTTTTACATCATTTTTTTTTGCATATTCTAATAATACCGTGCCTAGATTCATGAGAGTATACAGATCAGAAAATTGATCTGAGTTTTTTGCATTTATGTCAAAATACGACGCTGTCAGTTCTAAATTGTTACTCTTTATTTTTACACCTTCTATCTTTTGGATTAATCGCTCTATTACTTTTAGAGAATAATCTTCTATTATTTCAGTAAAAATTATACAAAATATATTTTCATTTACTATCCCTAATATATCACTTTTTCGAAGAGAATCCAATATGATGCGTGATACTCTAGCGCGTATAGCTTGCTCTCCAATAAAATCCGAGTATTTCTTATTAAGATATTCCAGATTATTCATAGATATCAAAGTCAATGCAAAATTAGAGTTTGTCCTTTTTACTCTAGCTAGTTCTTTTTCTATTTGTCGCTTTATATACTTTTCGCTATACACATTTGCAAAATCTTCAATTTCTTTTTCTTCATTTAGATTTTTTGCCTTTAAGTAAAGTTCTCTATTTTTTTGACTAAGTGTTCTTAGTTTTGTAATCAAATCTTTTTCCTCTTTTTTTATTTTTTCTCGCTCTCTTTGAAGTTTATTCAATATAATTGCATTATCTATTTTTTCTATCATAGAGTTGTTGTCATATGAATGTAGAATAAAATCATTTATTTTTAAACCGCGATTTTTTTCCAATATTTCATCTAATTTAGTTTCATCATCCACCATCATAAGTACAGGTATATCATTTATCTTCATATTACTTATTTTTTCTGAATGCTCTTCCGTTGACAATATAAGATCAATATTTTTTTCGTTTTCAGAAAATACTATAGTATAGTTATTATCACTTAGACGTTCTCTTATATTTTTATCTTTACCAATAAACAGTAACTTTTTTTTCACTTTAAGCCCCCCCCTTTTTATTTTAGACTACTATTTGAAACATTGCTAAGTCTATGTTGAAGTATCTAATTTAGCTCAATAAATTTCTATATTCTTCTAGAGTAATTGTTGATCTTTTTCTTATATTTACTTTTTTATCTGATTTTTCCTTTTTTGGGGTACTTGATTTTGCTATATTATAAGTCCCCAACGAGTTTGCATGTGTTACAGCTATAGCAAGAGCATCTGCAGCATCATCAGGTTTGGGTATAGTTTCTAGCCCTAGCACAATCTTAGTCATCTCCTGTACCTGTTTTTTGTCTGACTTTCCATATCCTGTTATTCCCATTTTTACTTGTAGCGGTGTGTATTCCGCTATCTTTTTTCCGGCTTTTTCTGCTGATAGTAATATAACTCCTCTAGCTTGCCCTACCGATATTACCGTCTTGTTATTTTTAAAGAAAAATAATTCTTCCACAGCGACCCACTCAGGATCATACATCGATATCAACATTTCCATATTTTCATTTATTTTTAGTAAACGTTTTGTCATTGGCATATCTTTGTCTGTATATATACACCCATAATCAAGCACTTTATATTTGCAAGATTTGTAATCAATTATACCATACCCTACAATTGCTGTCCCTGGATCTATCCCCATTATTATCATATTTATTCCTTCCATATTTTTATGTTTTTTATCTGAAATCCAAATTACAAATTACAATTTTCTTATGCCCAAAAAACCTTTTTAATAAATTCTAACACATAATTTCAATTTTTTCTATAAAAAAAAAGGATTTTTTTTTTTTTGT
>CAZDNU010000391.1:0-1556 GCA_964506865.1 uncultured Fusobacteriales bacterium
GGCGTATTTATATGATAGTTTAAGAGCGACGCCAGAACTTTCTTTTGCAGTAAGAAATCTAGGTACGTTATCTGGAATAGTAGTAACAGCCAGCCATAACCCACCAGAATATAATGGGTATAAAGTATATTGGGAAGATGGTGCACAGGTGGTAGCCCCGCATGACAAAGCTATAATAGGAGAAGTAAAAGCTATCAAAGGGCTAAATGATATAAACTATATAAATGAAAAAGAAGCAAAAGAAAAAGGTCTTCTTGAAATAATAGGTAAAAATATTGATGATAAATTTATTGAAGCATTAAAAAAAGAAGTAATAGTAAATCACGATATTATAGATGAAATGGGTAAGAAAATGAAGATAGTATATACACCTCTTCATGGAGCAGGCAATGTAGCTTGTCAAAGAATACTAAAAGAGACAGGATTTGAAAATGTATATGTTGTAAAAGAGCAAGAGCAACCTGATGGAAATTTCCCAACAGCATCATACCCAAATCCTGAAGATCCAAAAGTATTTGAATTGGGAATAAAACTAGCAGATGAAAAAGGTGCTAATATAGTAATGGCAAATGATCCGGATGCTGATAGAATAGGACTAGCAGTCAAGACAAAATCTGGAGAGTGGGTATTTCCAAATGGAAACCAAGTAGGGGTATTGGCAGTAGACTATATACTAGAAAACATGAACAACATACCTAAAAATGGAGTAATCATATCTACTGTAGTATCTACTCCTATGCTTGATGATGTATGTGCAAAGCATGGAGTTGAATTAATACGTACTCTTACAGGATTTAAATATATAGGAGAAAAAATAAAATTATTTGAACAAGGAAAAGATAAAAAAGAGTATCTGTTTGGTTTTGAAGAAAGTTATGGTTATCTAAAAGGAACGCATGCAAGAGATAAAGATGCAGTGGGAGCTACTTTATTAATAGCGGAAATAGCAGCATATTATGAAAGCAAAGGAATATCTCTTGATGAAGCTATAGATGCTTTGTATGAAAAATATGGATATTATAGAGAAGGAATAAAAGCGGTAACTATGCAAGGAAAAGAAGGTGGAGAAAAAATAGCTGAAATTATGACTGGGCTAAGAGAAAAAGCTCCAAGCACTATATTAGGGAAAAAAGTTGTAACAAGTAGAGATTTTTTAAATGCAACAGAAAAAGACATTATAAATAAAAAAGAAATAAAATTAGATCTACCTTCATCAAATGTACTGCAATTTGTACTAGAGGATAATACGTACATTACGGCTAGACCATCAGGGACAGAACCAAAAATAAAATTTTATTTTGGTGTAAAAGGAGATACAGCTTCGATTGCAGATGATAAATTAAAAAATACTATGGAAGAATTCTTGAAAACAGTATTGGATTAGGAATAAAATAAATAGATAGAAAAAGATAAGTTTAATAATAAAAAATATGAAAAGAGATTAACTTGAAAATAAGGTGTTGGAAACAATGTGGCTTTAGTCCATTGATTTGCAAGGGATAAGACCACTTGTTTCCAATTTACCCACCTATAAATCAGCTTTTTCCGCATGTTCT
>CAZDNU010000392.1:0-3080 GCA_964506865.1 uncultured Fusobacteriales bacterium
TGGTGGAGCTTGTAAAGAAAAAAACATTTATAGCTCAAGTATTGATAGTAAAATAATAGAAAGCACAGAAAACCATCCATGTTATTCGGAAAATGCTCATAACAATGCAAGAATGCATATACCGGTTGCTCCAAAATGTAATATTCAATGTAATTACTGTAATAGAAAATATGATTGTGTAAATGAGACAAGACCTGGAGTGACTAGTGAGGTACTAACGCCCCTAGAAGCTCTAGAAAAGTATAAGTTTGTAAAATCAAAACTAGACAATCTAAAAGTGGTAGGTATAGCAGGACCAGGAGACGCATTGGCAAATTGGAAACAAACTAAGAAATCTATCGAGCTTATTAAAGCTAACGACAAAGATGCCATTATATGTCTCTCTACAAATGGTTTGATGCTCCCAATATATATGGAAGAGATATTAGAATTAAATATTCATCATATAACGATCACTATTAATAGTATAGACCCTGATATAGGAAAGAATATATATGAGTATGTAAAATATAAAGACAAAGTATACAGAGGAAGAGAGGCAGCGGAGATATTGCAAAAAAATCAGTTAGAGGGTTTAAAAATGCTTGCCAATAATAATGTACTTGTAAAAGTAAATGTTGTAATGATAAAAGGTGTAAATGAAGAACATATACCAGAACTGGTAAAATTAGTCAAAAAAGAGGGCGCCTTTATGACTAATATTATGCCTCTTATTCCAGCAGAAGGTACAAAGTTTGAAAAAATGCCTTTAGTAAGTAATAAAGAATTGAATAAATTGCGAGATATTTGTTCGATTGATCTAAAACAGATGTATCATTGTCAACAATGTAGAGCTGATGCAGTTGGTTTATTGAAGCAAGATCGTTCACTTGAATTCAAAAATCATCTCACAAAGAATATGAAGGCCATAAGGATAGCTGTAGCCTCCAAAGAGGGAAAAGTAATAGACCAGCATTTTGGACATGTTGAGATGTTTTATATCTATGAATATGATGGAAAAAATATAGAATTTCTAGAAGAGAGAAAAGTCGATAAGTACTGCGAAGGAATAGAAAATTGTAATAGTGGAGAGTCGAAAATAGATAAAATAATGAATATAATAAGTGATTGCAAAGCCGTATTAAGTGTAAGAATAGGATACAGCCCCAAAATGGCACTAAAAAATTCAGGTATTGATACGTACGAGATATATGACTACATTGAAGAAGGTATAAAAAAAATAAAAATGGAGGGGATTTACAATGATTAAACCAAAGTATCATATATTTGTATGTTCGAGCTCAAGAATTAATGGTCAACAAAAAGGATTTTGTATACAAAAGGATTCAATTGATATTATTCAAAATTTCATGGAGGAAATCGAAGAGCGTGACTTAACAAGCGAAGTAATCGTTACCAATACAGGTTGTCTTGCTATATGTGACAAAGGTCCTATTGTGATAGTATATCCTCAAGGAGTATGGTATGGAAATGTGCATCCAGATGATGTAGAGGAGATAATGGACTTGCATATAGAAGGTGGCGAAGTGGTCGAACGATTAGAGATATGATTAAAAATAAAAAGTAGGGTGATAAAAATGTATAGAAGAAGCTTTGTAATGATAAAACCTGATGGAGTACAGAGAGAGCTTATAGGTGATATAATTTCACGATTTGAAAAAAAAGGTGTAAAAATAATTGCTATGAAATTGATGATTATAAGTCCTGAATTGGCAAAGAAACATTATCAAGAACATTCAGAAAAACCTTTTTTTGATAACTTAATTGATTTCATAACATCAGGACCAGTAATCGCCATGGCTATGGAAGGTGAGTGTATCATAAAAATAATACGCAAAATGATAGGCGCTACTAATCCTGGAGATGCAAGTCCGGGAACCATCAGAGGTGACTATGTTTTGGATACTAGCAATAACATTATACACGCTTCGGATTCTGTGGAAAATGCTAAGAGAGAAATTGATCTTTTTTTCAAAGAAGAAGAATTAATAGATTATGATTTGGCAGTACGCCCTTGGCTGGGGCCTGTTAAGTGGGGATAGAAAGAAGGTGAGTTAAATGGAAATGAAAAAATATTTCAGCTCAAAATTTGATTATTTTGCTAGTGAGTTTCACAATAAATTAAAAACGAAGTTTAGTGAAAATGACAAATCTTTTAGGGCTGAAAATTTTATTCATAAAAGGTTGCAAAAGCAAATATATCTTGGAATAACATACACTATAATATTAGCTTTATTTATAATTACAGCCTTATTTCTAATATTTACAACATTATCCTTGTTATTAAAAATAGACATAAGTATCTTAAAAAACGATAAATCGATTATAAAAGCTTTATTTATAACTGTAAATTCTTTGATATTGTCGAGTGTGCTTGTTTTTATTTTGGGTCTTCCATTTACTTTTTTTTTATCAACTAAAAATAATAAAATAAGCAAGGCAATTGAAATTATTTCTTTTGTTCCAATTATAATTCCCCCTACTATAGTAGGGATGGCTATGTTTGCTGCATATGGTAGAAGAGGCAATATAAATTTTATCATAAAGAATATTAATTTAAGTTTTAACTTTACTTCGTTGATTTTAGTGCAAGTATTTGTTGGAATTCCATTTTTTATACAAATAGTAAAAGAGGGGTTTGATTCGATTACAGCAGAAGTCATTGAAGCAGCAAAAATAGATGGAGTAAACTTTATGGAGATGTTGCTACATATATATATACCTTTGAACAAAAAAAGCATTATGATTGGATTGTTTATAAGTTTTTTACGAGGCGCAGGTGAGTTTGGAGCTACAATGATGTTTGCCGGTAATATATCTTCGCGTACACAAACTATTACAACATTGATTTATAGTTATTCACAAAACAGTATAGAAAAAGCGTTATCGCTTTCTGGAATATATATATTACTTTTCATAATACCTTTATTTTTTATCAAGATTTTGAATAAAAAAGAGATTACAACCTATGAAAGGGGTTGATTGAAATGAATAAAAACAAAATCGGATTAGTTATAGTATTATTTGTAGTTCTTAATCTATTTCTAAGTGTATTTTTCATTCGAGAAGCTAAAAATACT
>CAZDNU010000393.1:0-4658 GCA_964506865.1 uncultured Fusobacteriales bacterium
GGAAGATTTTCAAACTTTTCTACACCTGTTTGGTGTTATTTTTTCTTTAAATTGTATTGATTTTTTTACAATTGAATTTTTATTTCACGGATTCAGGTAACAGTTAATTCTAAAAGTTTTCTCCAGTCTTCTAATTCTTCTTTTTTACTTTCAATATTTTCGCTTTCTATTTCATATACTTCCTCTAATAAATAATTCGAAATTTCTATTTTGAAAAATTTTAAAAATGCTGTACACAAACTTATATGTTTTTTTAATCTGCTTTTTTTAATCTGCTTTTTATCATTTTCCTCTTCATTTATTTTTTCATTAGTATTTTCATTTATTTCAATTAGTACTTCTTCTAATATTTTATAAGAGCTCTTGCTTAATAGTTCTTTATTACTTGGATCCTCAACTAAGTTTGAATAATCAATATATCCAACTAATTTTTTATAATTATCCACATAACTATATCCTTGAATTATTTCTGAAAAACAAATTATAATTTCTAACATAAGATTATAATATTTATGGTCTTCTTTAGTACATTTATCTTTTAATTTTTTAATTAAAATTTTCTTCTTAGAGGTTAAATTTTCCATCAAGCTATTATTTTTGTTATATCTTTTCAATTTATCATCCAAACTAATAATATCTTTTCCTAATGAATTTTCTAAAGATAATATTGTATCCATATTATCATCTAAAAATTTAGCTTTAAATTCATATAAACTGTTTGAAAATCCTTTTGGTATTATATATGTATTTTGATATCCTATCAAAACTTGTGTCCAAATTATCATTTTTTCAAAGTTATCTAATTCTAAGTTTCTATTTATTTCAAATAAAATATATTTTTTTACTCTTTCTTTTCTTTTTCTTTTTTCATTTTCCTCAGCCTCTAACTTTTCTTCCTCTTTTTGATTTTCTCTTGTTAGTCTTAATTCTTCTGAATGCTTTATTTGCCAACCAATTCCAAGCAATGCTATTGTCCCTCCTGTAATATTGCCAAAATAGGTGCTTAAAAACGATATCCATTGACTATTTGTCAAATATGAAGGAACTTTATTCCATACTACGATTTCTAAAATAATATAAAATATAACTAAGGCTATTATTGTTCCCATTATTATTGTTATAATTACCCTTTTCATTATTGCACTCCTTAAAATACTCTAGTTTATAATACCTTTTTTTGTCTATTTGGTTTAATTTTTATTCTTTTCTTAAAATACATTTCATTCAAATTATTTCATTGTCTAATTCATTTTCCATTTCAATCATTAGTAGGATTAATTCTAAACTTCCAAAGTATTCTGATATTTTTTTATTATTTTTATCTTCATCAAATAATATATTTTTAAAAAAGTTTAAAGTAGATATTGAAACTGAATTTAAGTTCAAATTATACACCAATTTATATTTGTAATCATTAATATATTTAATTTCACCTTCATGTGAAATTGAATTTCTAATAACTTGTGCCAATGTCCAAGCTCCTGAATTAGTTTCTTTTATACTAAAATCATAAAAATTCTCATTGTTGATTTTAGTTTGCATATCTTCTCTATATTTTTCATAAAAAGCTATGAATGGATAGTATATTGCATTTCTATCAATGTTGCTAATTTCATCTACTAATCTTATTGGATTATTTTTATTTTTTGAGTTAATTAACTTTAGTTTAAAGGAGATTTTTTTCATTAACAGTTCATAATAATTCTCACCTGGAATAAAAAGAATATTATCTAGTACTATACCTTTAAAATGTTTGTCATCACATATCATATTTACAATATTCCAAGTAATATCGCACCTTTTTAATCCCAATTGACTCTTACAATTAGTTCTTAAGTTACCTTTTGAAATTTCTTGTATATAGCTATGACTAAATTTAAAGTAATGATATATTAGAACTTGTACTATATAGTCATAAACTCGTGCTTCTGGTAAAATTTCAATTTCTGTTCCATCTCCATTAACTTTATTGCCATTTTTGTCACTATATATTATTTTATTCGCTTTAATTCTAATCACTCATACCACTCCCTTAAATTTAATATAACTATTCTATCATTTAAATTATTTCATTCCAATATAAATTTTAACATACACTTTCCTTTATTTCAACTTTTCTTTATAAATAAAAAAAGTTTTAACCTTTACTCTCTAAACCTCATATCATATCTAGCCATCTATTTCAAATTAGTCTCTTGAATATATAAGTTTTCTATGTTATAATTTATTTATACGTTTTAAATTAATTTAAAGGAAGTGATTTTTATGTTAACAAAATTACTAAAAAATCAGTCCACTTTCGATGAAAATGGAAGTTTACTCGCTACTGTAGAGTTTGAATATGATGAATTCAATAATAAAACAAAAGAAACTTTTACTAACTCATCTGGTAAAAAAACTATTACAACATACTCTTATACATATGATAATTTTGGAAATATAACTGAGGAAATTGAAAATTCTACTTTAAACGGAATTTCTATTAGAAAACTAGAGTATTTTTAAATTGAAATTTCCATAAAAAAAGCTTGGACTATTAATCCAAGCTTTCTCCATCATATCTCCTCCAGTACCCTTAGTATGTATGCTCTTTTCACTGATTCAAATATTTTTTCATGTATTTTATTTAATTCTTTTATTCCTGCCTCGTTCATATACCGTTCACGAGCTGTTCGCTGCACTTTCTCTTTTTGTTCTTCAGATAAATTCTTATATTTTATTTTTAATTTCTGCTCTCTTATATTCACTTCATTTTTTTCTATTTTCTCTTGTTTTATTACTTTTTTTAATTTTCTGATTTTACTTTCATGCTGCACTTCTTTTATATCTTCCGGTTCATTCAAATATTCATCAAATTTACTGGAAAATAAAGTTGATATTCTAATAAACCTATACATTGCGGAATCTTTAGACCATTTTTTATTCATTTTTCTTACTACTGTCTCAAATTCTTTTTCTCTATACCCTTCTCGCCATCTTGCTCTTATATGTCTTTTATTTGAATCTATTAACCTTACATTTTGTCCTGTAATTCTATTAAACATATCTATTATAGCTTTATAAGGTATATTACTTAAAGCTTTCTCTTTTGTCTTATATTCTATAAGTTCCAGTAGCATTCCCTCTATATCCTTATCTTCTACTTTTTTTAACTTTTCTCTTATAAAACTAATACTCATATACTACCTCCCTAAACTACAAGTTTTATATCCATGCGCATTCTTTTTATTTGATCGTCTACATTTATAACATAATTTATTGTAAGGAATACCTTTTGCATCTAATTCTGTTTTAAAGTCTTCGTGACATTTTAAACATTTTATTATTTTTGTTTGTTTTTTCATTTTATTTCACCCTTCTTTCCATATTTTTCAATCCTGTTATTAACTTGCTTGCCTCCTGTTTTTTCAACTTATCCACGTTTTTTCCCACTCCGATTTGTCTTTTTATAAAACCATGTAGTCTCTTTTCATTCCAATCTAATTTTTTTACATATTCCTCTATTTTAAATACCTGTTTAGCAGTTATTTTTTCCTGTTGTCTAAATCCTAATTTTTTAAATATTTTCATAAGTTTTTCAAATTGAAAGTTACTCAAGTCTTTACTACTTCTTATCTTAAAGTTACTTTCTAATATAGCTCTATATGCTTGATCAGATAATCCAAGCTCTGTTTTAGCAACATGAATTAGAGCTATTTTATTTCTCGTTAGCATTTCATCACCCCATTTTATAAAATAACCTCTCAAAACAAACTGAGAGGTTATTATTTTAGTTATTCTACTGATGTTATAGAAAGTGGCAGTGATACTCTTTTGCCTTTTTCATCTTTATAATACGCCTCGATAAAATTTGAACTTTTAATTGGCTGATATGCTTTTTCTATTATATCTACTCCATCCGTAAATTCAGTATCATCTATTTTTTCTGATAGCTTTCTTAGTTCCAATACTCTATTTGCTTTTAAGTTTCCATTTTTATCTTTTTTAAGTAATAGATTAATAACTGATTCAATCTCTTTTTGCTTTACTTCAGCTGTTATACTATATACCCATTTCCTGATCTTCTCTATACCTGCATGTACTGTATCATCAAAACTATCTACTATTCTATACCCTATAACTATGCTATAACCATCATCTGTTGTAAATGAGTGACTCTGTTGATTCTCTTTTACTCCATATAGTTCTGTCTTAGTTTCAATAATAGTTTCAAATTCGTCAAATACTTTCTTTTTTACTTTTGATAATTTGTTCGATAATTCTTTCAAATCTTCAAAAGTATCTTTTACTGTTTCTTTTACAAGAAATTTATATGCTTCTCGCTGCTCTTCTTTTTCTTTTTGCTTTTTTTCTTTTTCCTTATTCAACTCTTCAAATAGTTTTTCTTTCTCTTCTTGTGTCATCTTATCTAAATTTATCATATATTTTTCCTCCTGTTATTTTTTATATATTAAAAGACATCATGCTTAGTTCATTTGTTTTTTCAATCATACGTTTTGTCAGCTTAGTTTTATTACTTAATTTCATTGTATTTATACTTGCAGGTAATAAGTTTGCCAGTCTACGTGCTGATCCTCTTACCTGTTCATAAAATACCAGTGATAATGATTGTATTTCACTCTCTGTATAGTTATATTCCTTCAAATATTCTGCCACTA
>CAZDNU010000394.1:0-1752 GCA_964506865.1 uncultured Fusobacteriales bacterium
ATACAAAATAATATGAAGAAAGAGGAATTGGCAGCAAAAAGGGTAGAAGATCAAGATTATAAGTCTGCACTTTTGGAATACGAAGAAGCTCGAGATAAATATATTGAATTAGATAAAAAAGAGAAAGTAATGGAATTAGATGAAAAGATAAGTAATATAAAAAAAATATTAGAAGGTATAGAGATGGAAAAAGAAGCTGATAGATTTTTTGATGAAAAAAGATATGAAAAAGCACTGGAATTGTATAATGATACAAAATTAACTTTTTCTTATACTAATGGATATGATAGTTCGGGCTTAGAGGCTAAAATATTGGAAGCTAAAAATGAACTAAATACTCAAGGCTTGTATAATGATTTAAGAAGTACTGCCAGCCACTTGGAAAAAGAGGGCGATATTTATTTTGAAACTGGCAACTATACTTATGCAATAGTAAAATATAGAAGATCCTATGAAATATATTCTCAAATACCTGAATATGATGTTTCTGACTTGCAGGTAAAAATATATGAAAGTAGTACATTGCAAAAAGGAAAAGAGTATTTTAGAGAGGGTGACTTGGAATATTCAAGGCAAAATTATAAAAAAGCATATGGATTATACTTAAAAGCGTCGAAAGTATTTTCTGGTAAAAGTTTTACTTTGAAAAAAGATGAAGCTGAAGACAAAATGTCAAAAATTTTGGCAATAGAGGAAGCTATGAGGTTTGAGAAAGAAGCATTAGAAATGATGAAAGAAAGTAAGTATTCTATTGCAAAAGAAAAATTCGAAACTGCTAAAAAATTATATCAAGATATAGAATTGAGTCAGAAAGAGAATGAAATGCAACAAAAGATAGAAGATATAGATGGATATGTTATAAAAGGAAAACGAGGTAATGAGGCTTTGCAGCTAGAAGCAGAAGCTGAGCAATTACTAGAAAGTCGAGATTATGAAAGTGCAAAGCTAAGATATTTAGGAGCGAAGGAAATATATACTGAGATCGGAATGAATATAAAGGCTGAAAATATGGGAATCAAATTGAAAAATATTGATTTGGAAAAAGAGTATAATGAAGGAAAAGATCTTGAGATGCTAGGTGATGGATATTACTCGAAAAAGGACTATGAAAAAGCTCTTGAAAATTATGAAATGGCAAATAAAATGTATACTAAATTAAGTAAAATTAAGGATGTAATAGCAGTAGAAGATAAGATAAATAAAACAAAAGATAAGAACAAGAAATTTTTAGGTATATTTTAAATAATTAGTAGGGGCGAACCTACGTGTTCGCCCACTAATAAGGAGGGCAAATAAATTAATGGATATAGAAGAACTATTTGCCCGAGCAGATAAATTAGTAGCAGATATGAAAGAGCGAGATAGAAAAAGATTTGAAGCAATGGGCATGACAGAAGAAGAGTTTGATGAGATAATGGAAACCAAAGACGAGATATGTGGCTTGATATAAATATAGAGGAATCATTTTATGTGCTACAAAAGTATTTATGATTATTAATTTAAAATATATTTGAAGTAAAGGAGATAAAATGGATGAAAAGTATATTTATTTGCCAAAAGATACAAAACTATCGGCAGGAAAATATATAATAAAAAGAAATATGTCAGAAAGAAGTAATAGATCAATAGCATATTTCGGATTTGATAGGCGAAACTTAAATAAAGTAGTTATAAAAGAGTTTTTTCCGAATAAAGTAGCCTTGAGAGATCTTGATAAAAAAACTTTGATTTGCAAAAGTAATAAGTTAAAAG
>CAZDNU010000395.1:0-6715 GCA_964506865.1 uncultured Fusobacteriales bacterium
CCCCCCGTATCTACTAGTACAAATTCTCGTCCAAGCCATTCTGCCTCCCTATACAATCTATCCCGAGTTACTCCCGGTTCATTTTCTACTATTGACGCTCGTTCTCCTACCAACTTATTAAACAATGTTGATTTTCCTACATTTGGTCGCCCTACAATTGCTACTATCGGTTTCATCTTTTCCTCCTGTTATTTTTATCTACGATTACATTCTTTTGTCTTTCTTTTTTTCCCATCTCTTTTTCCACAAATACTTTTTCTCCTGTAAATGGATCTTGTTCTGTATAATACATCAACGTGGAGTATGTAGAAGGAGTCGGAGTAAATATCTGTACCTGCTCTGGTACTGTTTTTAACTCTTTTACTGCAAATTCTTTTAAATTTTGCATATCTTTTTCACTGCAATTTGGATGAGCAGCTATTATATAGTATGTCAAAAACTGCTTCATTCCTTCTTGTTGATTTATTTTATAAAATTTATCTTTAAAAATTTTCAGATATTTTTTCCCAGGTTTTCCCATTTTTCTTAACACGTTATCTTCTGTATGTTCTGGCGCAATTTTCATCTGTCCTGATACATGATTTTTTATTATCTCATGAAGATACTTCTCTCCATATCTTTTGTCTTGAAGTATCATATCATATCTTATCCCCGAAGCCACAAATACTTTTTTTACACCTTCTATACTTCTTATTTTCTGCAAAAGTTCTATTTGTTTTTTGTGACTTATATTCAACGTCTCACATTTTGCAGGATATAGGCATCGTTTTGATTTACACGCTCCATGTTGCTCTTTTTTTTCGCACTCGACCATATACATGTTTGCTGTTGGGCCGCCAAGATCGTTTATATAACCCTTAAATTTTTTCTGTTTTGTTATAAGTTTCGCTTCCTCATATATAGAGTCCATGCTTCTACTTACTATTTTTCTCCCTTGATGCAATGCTATAGCACAAAAATTGCACTCACCATAACAACCCCTGTGTGTCGTTATCGAATTTCGTATAGTTTCCATAGCTTTTACATCTCCTTGACGTCTGTAATAAGGATGTACTTCTCTTTCGTAATTCATATTATATACCTTGTCTATCTCCTCTTGGCTAAGAGTAAATGCCACAGGATTGTGTATAAGATATCTAGTATCATTTTTTTGTACCATACCTTTTGCTGTCAACGAATCATTATTTATGTAAAACTCATTAAACATTTCAATAAATTTACTTTTATCTTTCTTGCATTTTTCAAAACTGGGTAGCTCTACATAGTTAGCTGGTATATCTTTTCCTATATAACATATACCCCTTACATCTCTAAAATCCTGCTTGTTTTTTAATTTATCACTTAGCTCCAAAATAGCTTTTTCAGCCATTCCATAAACCAAAATATCTGCTTTTGAATCAAATAATATTGATTTTCTTAATTTATTTGACCAGAAATCATAGTGCACTATCCGCCTTAGACTTGCTTCTATTCCACCTAGTACTATAGGTTTTTTTTCTTTACTGTACTGCTTTATTAAATTTGTATAGGTTATGCATGCTCTATCAGGTCTTCTATTATTTATTCCTCCAGGTGTAAAATCATCTTTTTTTCGTTTTTTTCTAGAAGCTGTATAATTTGCTACCATGGAATCTACGGCTCCAGCTGATACTCCCCAATAAAGTTTAGGCTCGCCTAGTCTCATTATATCGTCCGAATTCAAAATATTAGGTTGAGATATTACACCAACCTTGTAGCCATTTTCGTACAGTAAATTGGCAATTATAGCTATACCATTGTATGAGCTGTCAATATAGGTATCGCCACTTACAAGTATTACATCCAAGCTATCCCAACCCTTTTTTTTCATTTCATCTTTTGTAGTCGGTAAAAACATCTTTGTCTCCTTTTGATAAAGTTGATAATTTACAAAATTTATTCAAAAAATTTTCAAGTATACCCTCACTCTATTTATATATTTATCCTCGTGAAATTTTAGTTTTCAATATAAAAAAGCTGAACCAAATACCTTAAAAGGATTTGGGTCAGCAACTTAATATGCTAACTTTCAATTTATCCCTAAATACTCATTATTACTCATTTAAAAGCTGACCAAAGTCTACCCTTTCTCTATCTTCTCTATATCCAGTAGTTCCATTATATTTTGCCACTTTTATCGGCTTAGGAAATTCACCTGCTATTGCATATACTTCAATCCGTAAGTTAGTATCTTTGTTTATTTTAGCAATATGTATCGCTGCATTTCTACATAATTTAAACTTTTCAAAATCATCAAAGTCAGGCTTGTTCCACTCTTTTCTCATAACATGTATTCTTCTTCTTTTGTAATCAATATCTTTTATCATACCGGTACTCTTCCATTGATCTACTTTGCTCGTTGCGTCATCCGAATATTTTTCTACCATTTTTTTTGAAGAAGTTATCGCATCTTTAAATATAGCCTTTCTATATGGATCTTTAAATGTATATACCAATCCCGCAAGTGCAAGTCCTGCTATTACTAAATTTCTTATTTTCACTTAGTTTTTCTATTACCAGATGCTTTAGCCTTGGCAATAGAATCCACCTCCTTTTCTTACTTTATTTTCATTCTATTATATCACAACAAATCAAATTTGTGAACTATATTTTCCGTTTTCCTCCCTCTACTCTATTTTTATCTTTATATTTTGCCACATATAAATAATGATCTGCTCTATCTAAAAAGTCATTCATATTTTCGCTTAAAAAATATTCTGTTGCCCCTATGCTTACTGTAGGTGAAAATTTTTCTTTTTCATTTCGAAATATCGAACTTTGTACTGCTTCACATATTCTTTTTCCTATTAATAATGATATCTCTAACGATGTTTCCGGTAATAGTATTATAAATTCATCGCCACCATATCTGCCTATAATATCAGTTTTTCTCGATTTCTCTTTCAGTAGCTTTGCTATTACTTTTATTACTTCATCTCCAAATAAATGTCCATTTTCATCATTAATATTTTTAAAATCATCAATATCTATCATCATTACGCTTAATTTCACTTCTTTTTCATTTGTTTTTATAATTTCTTCTTTCATTTTTTCAAAAAAATAGCCTTTATTTAATACTCCAGTCATCTGGTCATTCATTGCTTGCTTTTGGTAAAAGCCTTTTATATCTTCCAATATCTTTATTTTCTTCTGCTCCTCATCATACTTTTCTTCACTTTTAGCCATTGTATATTCTAATTCACATATAGCTTTTGTATATATACGATATATCCACAAAAATGTCACCCCTAAAACTATAAAGACAAGCACAGCTAAACTATTATATAACATTCTAGCATACAATTTTTTTCTCACATATGATACATCATAGTCCACACAAGCCAAATATTTTCGACCACTTGGAGAAGTTTGCGGCAAGGCTATTGAGCGAAATTCTCCCCATTGATCACTATACTCTGTATATATTACTTTATTTTCATAGTATGCAGTTTTAAATTTGAGTGGTATATCTTTATAATGTAGAAAATACCACCTTTTTTGTTTTTTAGCTTCCGCTTCACTTATAGTTGGTGCACTGAAATAAAATTCACTGTCTTTTTCGACTAAAGTATACGCCCAAGCAAACTTACTTTCATTTACAAATTCGTTTAATTTTTTTCTATTTTTTAGCTCTTCCTCATAATCTATAGAGTCACTACTCAGTGCTCTATCATGAAAATCTTCTGCTAATAAATATTTCAAGCTCTTTGCTCCAAGCAATAAATTATTATCCACTTCACTGTATATACGTTTTTGGGAATTATAGTAATTTTCTACAAAATACCCCACCACAATTGTCACATATACTAAAAAAAAAATCACTAAATATGTATAGTACTTACTTTTTATAGTTCTTCGACTCATTTTTTTACAAAAAAAGCTTAAAAGATTTTTATTTAAGTTATCTATTCTTATCTCCTTTTAGCTCTCTTTGCTCCCCCCTTTCAAATATATCTATTTCACCTCATTTTTCGGATAATAGAAATATCTTCTTCAATCCCGTTACATTTTTTGTCCAGGACCTTTACTTTATCTGTATTACGCTACTATAAATTTTGGTTAAAAAAAAGCAGGTAATTAAACCTGCTTCTATTCTGTACGTAAGATTTCAAATACTCTTGACTGTGAAATTTTACTCGCTTGAGCACCCATCGCTTCACCTGATTGTGTTGCAATGTTTTGCATTACAGAGTTTATATTTTTTTTGTCTAAACTTGATTCCGCTGCCATATTATTTTCTTTAGCAATACTTAACTTTTTCACAGTATTATTTAAGTCGTTTAGCTTATTTTGAAATCCCTCACTTAGTCCTTCGATACCTTCCAACACCTTGTCTAGCTCAGGAATTTTATCAAGTCCTTGGTCATTTTGCAAAGCATTACCAAGATTATTTATATTTTCCATTACATCGGCTGGATCTATTAGACTATTTTCTAAAACTTGATTAATATTATTCAGTATATCCTGATTTGTTTTAAAAGTACTTCCCGACTGATTCTCACTATTTTCTTGAATACTTTGAAGGTTTTCTTTAATAGCACCAGCATCAGCAAGCATGCTTTGATAATTAGACACATTTGTTTGAATAGTTTTTAATTGAGTCGAATACTCTTTTGCTTTCGCATTTATAGTATCTGATATATTTACTTTTGCATCTACATTATTTGCTTTCAAATTTTCTTTGCTGGCTTTATTTGGCTTTTTTTCCTTTTGATTTTCAAGGTTTTTCAGATAAGCTCCTCCATAAGCACCTTTGATTTGCATTTCAAACACCTCCCTGTTTAAAAAAATATCCCTTATACTTTAATTATATCACTATATTCATATTTTTTCAATAGTTTATTTTTATATTCTTATGTATTTGCTCTTGTTTTTTTGATACATGCACTTATTTTTAATACATTTTATTTTTTCTTGTCGATTTTATTTTTTAAATTTGTTTTTATATTGTATGAATTTCTCAAATCTTTTTCTACTTTTGTGCTTTTAATTTTATTTTTTATCTCCTCAAGAGCTTTTTTATATTTTATTCTATTTTCTTTTTCTAGTTCTGCTATTTCCAAAATTTTATTTTGCAATTTTATTTTGTCTTCTTGCTTTAAAATTCTCCCTTTTGCCTGCTCTTTTTCTATTTTGTCAATAAGTATTTTCTTCTTGTCTTGATTCTGGATAATGACTCTATCATTTAGTTCTTTTGCAGTTTCTAGATATTCTCCTTCTGCTTGTACCTGTTTTTTTAACTTATCATAAAGATCTAGTATTTTCATGACTATCTCCTTGGTTTCATTCCACCTGTTTTCTTCACTGCTTCTTGCCAAGCCCCTTCAAGCTCTTCTAATAGATTTTGTACCTCATTTATTGGGTCTATCTCTTTTTTTAGATTTGCTTCCAATAGTCTTCTGTTCATATATTCATAAAGACTACTCAAGCTCTTAGCTATTTCGCCCCCAGCCTCTCTATCCAAAGACAAAGATAATTCTGTCACTATATCCTGAGTTTTTATCAAGAATTTATTTGCTTTAATCAAATCTTTTTCTTCTATTGCCAATTTTGCTATTTTACAAAATTTTATCGCTCCTTGATAAAGCATTAATATCAGCTGTCCAGGAGTTGCTGTTTGTATTTGAGTATTTTTATATTGTTCATATGGATTATTTAGTGCCATTTGTATGCCTCCTTGCTATTACATTATAAAAGTTCCCATAACTCCCTTTATTTTCCCATTATAGTTATGCTTTGTGAATACAGTTTGCAATTCTTCATTTTGATTGATCTTTCTATTATAAAAAAAGAAATTTACTATCATCAAATATCCAAAATACATCTCTCCTATCACATCAAATAATGTAAAGAATACTATTTTACTTAATTCAGTGCTTGCTGCTCCTAATACATTTTCTTGAATATATAAATTAGACAAAACTATCAAAATATATACTAGCAACATAAATAATATATTGAACCAATATTTAGGATTGGCCCAAAGAATTTCTTTTATTTTTACCAGCGCATACCTTCCCGTTTCTTTTTCTACTGATACAGGCGCAAAAAAAGAAGCTAAAAACAGTGGTACTCTATATATCGCTACTAGCAAAAATATTAAAAATAAAATTATTCCTCCAAATCTTTCATTTGTTCTTGCCCCTGTTATTACCATCGGCAAAATATTAAAAAACAATACTATAAAAAAATCCACAGCAAATATTAAAATACACCAAAACAAGTTTGTCATAACATATGCAAAACGTTGTCCACCGTTTACAAATACTGCTTTAAATCCTACCTTGTTCATCTCTTTATAATCCTTCGCTACTCCTAATACACCTGTTATAAAAAAACATTGTACAAAAAAAGGTATCATAAAAGTAAACATATTTGATTTTAGTGGTGACAGCGCAAACGCCATAATAAATATCAAAAATATTATAACAGGTTTTTTTCTTAAAAATTCCGCAGCATCTTTATAAGCTTCTATCAAAATTATTGACCTCCATTTTTCTTTATTGCATCAATTAACTGCAATGCTTTTTTGGTTTCTTTTACATCATGCACTCGGATAATCGCCGCTCCATTGTTTGCAGCATGTGCCGCTACCGCCAGACTGCCTTCCAATCTATTCAAAGGGTTTTTTTCGTTTAATATATCGCCTATAAAACTTTTTCTAGAAGCTCCTATCAATATAGGGTAACCCAAACTT
>CAZDNU010000396.1:0-3374 GCA_964506865.1 uncultured Fusobacteriales bacterium
AGGCTGATCTAGGGTATAGTAAGCAGCATCAAGGGACTGGCTTGGGACTGTCTATATCAAAAAAAATAGTCGAACTTTTAGGTGGAGAAATATTTTTGGAAAGCAAATTAGGAGAAGGAACTGTCGTAACTGTAAAAATTACTTGAAATAATAGCTAATACTATGATATAATACTTGTATATTGGAAGAAGACAAAAGTAAGGAGGAATTGTATGTTTAAACATATAGTGTGTTGGACTTTGAAAGAAAAAGCACTAGGCAAGACAAAGTCAGAAAATCTAATTGAAATGAAAAAAATATTAGAAGATATGAAAGGAAAGATTGAAGTTTTGAAATCAATTGAAGTGGGACTGAATTCAGAAAAAGCATCTCAAAAAAATTATGAGATTATATTAATAACTGAATTTGAAAAGTTTGAAGATCTAAAGGTTTATGACGAGCACCCAGTTCACCAAAAAGTAAAAGAATTTGTCAAAGAAGTAGCGGACAAACGGGTTGCTGTAGATTACGAAAAATAATTAACAGACTTAGCTTGGGCACTTATGCTTATTGCTAAGTCTTTTTTTAAAAAATATATAGATGATACAAAAATAAAAAAATAAAATTATAAAAAAGGTGGTGGAGACCATTAGTAAAAGATGAAAAACTAATAATGCTAAGTTTTTTTATCTTTGAAAAGGGAAGTATGATAGAATTAGGAGTAAGTCAAGTTTTGGAAGTAAAAAGAGAAGTGTCAATAGGAGTGTATCTTGGTGATGACGAGATGGATATACTATTGCCAAACAACCAATTGGTAGATCAGGAGATAAAGACAGGAGATAAAATTGAAGTTTTTGTATACAAGGATTCGGAAGATAGATTTATCGCTACCCGAAAGACACCATATATCCAAAAAAATGAACTAGCAGTACTTGAAGTATTGGAAACAACTAATATTGGAGCGTTTTTGGATTGGGGCTTGGAAAAAGATCTATTTTTACCTTTTAAAGAGCAGACAATCAAAGTAGAGATTGGAAAAAAATATTTAGTAGCCATGTACGTCGATAAAAGCGAAAGATTATGCGCGACTATGAATATAGGTGCGTACCTAAGCGAATATTCTGAATATAATAAGGATGATGAAGTGCGTGGAACAATCTATGATATCAAGCGGGAAATAGGAGTATTTGTCGCAGTTGATAATGAAGTTTTTGGATTGATTCCAAGAAATGAATATTTTGAAAAATATAAAATAGGCGAAGAAGTACTTTGTAGAGTGGTACGAGTCCGAGAAGATGGGAAATTAGATCTATCTCCGCGAAAAAAAGCATATCAACAAATGGATGAAGATGCAGAAATGATTTTAGAATTTATAAAAAATTCTGGTGGAGAAATAGAATATGGTGATCATAGCTCACCGGAACAAATAAAGAAAAAATTTCAAATCAGCAAAAAAGCATTTAAAAGAGCAGTTGGACGACTATTGAAAAATAATTTAGTTGAAAAAAGTGCTAAGGGATTGAAATTGTCAGAATAATTTTTAGTGTGTTAAAATATGAAAATTTGCTGTGGGGAAAAATAGAAACAAAAAGCAATAAATACTGAGACTAAAAATTTGGTTTTGGATAAGGATTTATTAGATAAAGTCTCGATTTATAAGCAAAAAAAGTGTCTATTAATATAGAAGAAATGGGAGAATAAAATGGAGATATTGTATATTATTTCACTATTAGTTTTATTAATAAATATAGTTTGGTTTATATTTCAAATGAAAAGTAAAAAATTAAAAAATAAGGATAAACCTGAAAAGTTAAGTGAAAAAAAAGAGATACAAAACTTTAGCTCAGATGATTCGGAGATACTTTTATCAGAAAGTGATCAGATGATTGAAATATGCATAAAGGGAATGGGGCGTCAATTTGAAAAAATAAATAGTAATCATATGTCAAACTTGCTTGCTGAAATAAGCAAAAAACTTTTTGAACTAAATGATAGAAGCGCTGAAATAAAAGGCAAAGATAAGCATATAAGATTTTTCATACCAAAAGATAGAATAAATAATATTTGTAATAATGCTAAGGAAAATATTATAGTGACTGATAAGTCAGATCAGCAATCGAAAATATTAATAGTTGATGATGAATTAATTAATTTACAAGTATTGGGAAATTATTTGAAACTAAAGGACTATGATATTATTAAAGCTGACAATGGATTTGACGCATTAAAATTAATAGAAGAAAATATGCCGGATCTTCTTATTTTGGATATTATGATGCCAAAAATGTCAGGTTACGATGTATGTAAAAGAATACGAGAGAATTATACTGAAAAAGAGCTACCTATACTTATTTTATCAGCAAAAGATCACATACAAGATATAGTGACAGGGCTTGAGCTAGGAGCAAATGACTATATATCCAAGCCTTTGAAACAGGAAGAATTGCTAACTAAAATTGAGCTGTTGTTGAAAATGAAAGAGTATGGAGGTAATAAGCAAAAAAAACCGCATTATGAAAAAAGATAATGATAAAAATATAATTCAAGATGTAAAGGCTATAGAAGCTATTGTAAGAGTAATACTAAATACAAAAGATGTAGATAGTGCAATACAAAAAATATTTGTTATATTTAGTATAATTTTGAAAGAAAAGCTAGATGCTCTTTATTATTTCAAGTATTATAAGGATTCAAAATCTTTCAATTTAGAGACATATTGTAAATTTGATCAAAGTAAAATAAAAATGTACAATGATTTTTCGATTAGGCAAATATCATTAAAGGATATAGATAAAATCAAGCAGATATTCTTTGAAACAGAGAGAAAAAAATATTTTAAAATTTTTAAGAATGAAAATGAAAATTTTTGGCAAAAACTTAAAAGTACAAAAACATTTTATTTGAAAAATACAGAGAAGCTAAATAAAGAACTTAAAAAAGTATTTCAAACAAAAAACTTGTTGGTTTATTCAATTAGAATAAAAGAGGATATATATGCATGTTTTTTATTTGACATGGAAAAATTATCTGAAATATATTTGGATCTTATAAATTTTGTTTTGGAAGATATCAATTACTACTTTGAAAAAATGCTATTAGAAGAAAAAATGCTTCAAGAGGCAAAAAATGATGATTTTCGATGTAGCAAATGTAAGTCAAAACTTTCAGAATATAAAGGAAATATTGATTTTTTGGAGATAAAATGTCCTGTCTGCAATACGCTAAATAAATTAAGCACCGGGTTTGACCCTTGTGCTTAACAGAACACAATGCAAAAACAGAACACGAAAAAAGAACACAAGCGAAAATGAATGAAATATAAAACTTGCAAATACTTGGGAAATATAAGAAAAAAAAACTAGACAAAATGAATGAAATTTGCTATTATATAGCAA